>JBKKBB010000189.1:0-13565 GCA_046714395.1 Candidatus Limnocylindrales bacterium
GTGCTCCTGTCGCTGGCGAAAGTGGCCGCCTAGAGCAGGTTCAGGCGGCGGGCATCGAGTCGGAGCCCATCGCGAAACGATGGGTCGGCGATCGCGATCAACGCCTCGGCCCGTTCGTGGAGCGAGCGGCCCCACAATTCGGCGACACCCCATTCAGTGACGATCGTGCGGGCGTGGCCGCGGGTGGTGACGACGCCGGCGCCTTCCCTGAGAGCGGCCACGATCCGTGAAACGGATCCGCGGGCCGCAGTCGACGGCAGGGCGATGATCGCGCGGCCCTCGCTGGCCAGCGCCGCGCCGCGCACAAAGTCCATCTGGCCGCCGACGCCCGAATACAGCCGGTGGCCGATGCTGTCGGCCACCACCTGACCGGTAAGGTCGACCTCGATCGCCGAGTTGATTGCCGTCATCCGGCTGAAGGATCGAATGACGTGCGTGTCGTTCGTGAAATCGACCGGTCGCATCTCGACCATCGGGTTGTCGTGGACGAAGTCGTACAGCCGCTTCGACCCCATCATGAATGCCGCCACGATCTTGCCCCGATTGCGTTCCTTGCGGCTGCCGTTGATCACGCCACGCTCGACGAGATCCGCGACCACATCGGTGAACATCTCCGTATGGACGCCGAGATCCTTCTTGTCCACCAGCGCGGATCCGATCGCGGCGGGGATCCCGCCGATTCCCATCTGGATCGTGGCGCCGTCGGGCACGAGCTCGGCCACGAACTGCCCGATCCGCCGCTCTGTCTCGCCCGGCTCGCTGATCCGATGCTCATAGGGCGGGACGTCGCACTCCACGGCAAGATCGATCTGATCGACGTGGATGAAGCTGTCCCCCAGCGTGCGCGGCACGGCGCGGTTGAGCTGGACGATGACGGTCCTGGCGGCGCGGATCGCGGCGTGGATCGCCTCCACGCTCGTGCCGAGCGAGCAGAACCCGTGCGCGTCGGGCGGCGTGGCGTTGACGAAGACTGCGTCCAGCGGGAGGAGACCCGTCTCGAACAGGCGCGGCACGTCCGACAGAAACGACGGGATGTACTCGGCCCGGCCTTCGTTCACGGCGGCCCGTGCGTTCGGTCCGATGAACAGGGCGCGGTGGCGGAAGTGCGGGGCCATCTCGGGCGCCAGGTGTGGGCCGGGACCCTCGCAATGGAGATGGACGATGCGGACGTCGCGGAGCTCCGGCGCTCTGGCCACGAGCGCGTCGAGGAGGACGGACGGCGTGGCCGCGGCGCCGTGCAGATAGATCTGGTCGCCGGATCGGATGCCGGTGACGGCCTCCTGGGCAGAGACGATGCGCATATGGCGAGGATACGGCCCGCCGCGAGGAAAGCTCGGGTCCGGACGTCCCGTTGTCGCAGGCCGCAGGTCGGCCCGATCGGCCGTCAGCCGGCGCCGCGATCCAATCGGTGCTTGGCAACGAAGGCCGCTGCCTGCGCCCGTCGCTCGAGATTCAGCTTGGAGAGGATCGAACTGACGTAGTTCTTGACCGTCTTGTCCGACAGGAAGACCTCGGCTGCGATCTCCTTGTTGGTCATGCCTTCCGCTACCAGCGACAGGATCTTCTGCTCCTGTGACGTCAGCTGGGCGAGCTCGTCGGTGTAGGTGCCGGTCGCGATCCGGCGGATGCGCTCGAGCACCTTTTCCGTCACGGCCGGATCCAGGAGGGATTCGCCGCGGCCGACGGCTTCGAGCGCCGACACCAGATCCCGTGCCCGGATTTGCTTGAGCAGGTAGCCGGCCGCGCCGGCGACGATGGCCGAGAGGACCGCCTCCTCGTCGGGGAACGAGGTCAGCATCACAACGCGTGTCGCGGGCAACTCGGCTCGAATTTCGCGACAGGCTTCGATCCCGGAGCCGTCGGGCAGGCGAACATCCATGATGATGATGTCCGGCTTGTGCCGCGTCGCCTGCTCCACCGCCTCTGCCACGGTCCCGGCTTCGGCAACCACTTGAAAGCCTTCGCGCCGGTCCAGCAACGCGACCAGGCCCTGACGTACGACCTCGTGATCGTCGACCACGAGGAGGCGGAGCTGGCGAGGAGCGCTGTCGTCGGTCACGCTGGATGATGCTCCGGCTCTGTTAGTGGAAGTCGGACGATGATACGGGTCCCGGCGCCTGGACGACTCTCGACCTGGAGTGCCCCTCGCACCGCTGCGGCGCGATCGTGGAGGTTCGCGAGCCCCAGATGTCCGGGGCGGCGCGCTGCAGCGAGGTCAAATCCCGCGCCGTCGTCCTCAACGGTGAGCACCGCAAGCCCGGCCTCCACCCGCAATGACAGGCGGATATGCTCCGCGCCGCTGTGCCGAAATGCGTTGCTCAGTGCCTCGCGGGCAATCTGGAGAAGTTGGCCCGACGCCTCGAAGGACATGCCAGCGTCGACCTCGTCGGCATCCGCGAGGTCGTGACCCACCGCCATCCGTCCACCCGAGGTGAGCAGCAGTTCATCGGTCAGGCCGGCGAGCCGCGCGCTGAACGCCATGTCGTCGGCACCGGTCCCTAGATCCGTGATGAAGGACCGGATCTCGCCGATGGACGAGTTCAATCGATCGATCGCCCGGTCAACCCGCGAGACTGCGTCGGCCGGATCTTCGGCCATGAGGTCCGGCACGTCCTCGAGGGACAGCGCGACGGCGTAGAGGCCCTGGATGATCCCATCGTGCAGGTCGCGTCCGATCCGGAGACGCTCATCGACCACCGCGAGACGTTGGACTCGTTGGTGCAGGCGGGCGTTCTGAATCGCGATCCCGGCGTGCTGCGCAAACAGCTCGACGAGGCGCTGATCCCCTTCGCCGAACTCGTCTACGCCGACCTTGTCGGTGAGGTAGAAGTTGCCGATCGGCTCCCCGCCCGTCCGGACCGGGACGCCGAGGAATGACCGCATCGGAGGGTGGTTGGCCGGGAACCCGAAGCCCGCGGGGTGCTTGCCGATGTCCGGGATCCGGTACGTCCGCGACTCCCGGATGATCAAGCCCAACAGGCCGTGCCCGCTTGGGGGCGGCCCAATGGCCGCGCGCTCCGCGGCGCTGATCCCGCTCGTGATGAACCGTTCGATGTGTCCGCGGGAGTCGACGATGCCCAGGGCGGCATAGCGGGCATGAACCAGATCGCGGACGCTATCCACGATGAGCTGGAGGACGCGATCGAGGTCCAGTTCGCCCGCGATGGCCTGCGTGGCGCGTTCGAGTGCGTCGATCGTGGCCTGAACCGGGAATTCCTGGCTCGGTGCGTTGGCCAGCGCGCGAGGCAAGTGGTCGTCGGGCACGAGTTGAGGGTAGCAGCGCACCCCAGGCACGATCGACCTTTGAGGGCTGCGGCCATCTCGGACGCATCCGTGGGGGAGCGGGCCTCGATCTTGTGGGACCTCCGGCCCTCCGGAATGGGCCAGGTGTCACTTCCAGACCTGGATCAAGGTCCGCACGATGCGCTCATGACTGTAGATGCCGTCCCCGCTCCCATCCATCCATCCCATGCCCCCGCCCTGAGCCGCCGCGGCTTCCTGCGTGCGGCCACGATCAGTGGCGGCGGGCTCATTGCCGCGGTCGTGGCCGCGTGCGCGCCGGCAGGCTCCGCTCCTGCCTGGACCTACGGGCCGACTACGGGAACCGCTGCCGGCGCGTCGCCCGGACCCGCGAACGTGCCCGCCAGCGCAACACCAACCGCCGACCCGGGGCACGTCATGCCAAGCGGGTCGCCCGACTACGAGGCTCATGACGCGAACGCGCTCGACGTCGTCCAGCGATTCCTCGCCGGCGAGTCGGGCCAGGTCGACGGGCTTGGCAACCAGCCGTACGGAGATCCCGTCCTCGATGACGGGGTCAAGGTCTTCAATCTCACGATCGATGAGATCAAGCACCGGATCGACGCGAAGAAGGCACCGCTCGACGGGCTCGGCTTCAACGGAACGGGGCCGGGGCCGCGGATCGACGTCATCGAGGGCGACAGGGTCCGGGCCGTCTTCACGAACAGGATGCGCGAGACCACCGGCATTCACTTCCACGGCCAGCGCGTGCCGAACAGCATGGACGGTGTCCCGCATATCACCCAGGAACCGATCAAGCCCGGCGAGTCATTCGCCTACGAGTTCACCGCCGATCCGAGCGGATCGCACATGTACCACTCGCATCACAACGCCACGGATCAGGTCGGGCGCGGGCTGCTGGGCGCGTTCATCGTCCATCCGAAGGACCCGGCCATGCGACCCGAGCGCCGCTACGGCGTGACCCAGGACATCGTCTGGATCAGCAACGACGCACTGGGCGGATTCACGATCAACGGTCGCGGCTTTCCTGCCACGACGCCGATCGTGGCGAATCTCGGCGACAAGATCCTTATCCGCTTCATGAACGAGGGCAACATGATGCACCCGTGGCACCTGCACGGGATGCCCATGCAGGTTGTCGCGCGCGACGGCCACGATCTCGGATCTGCTGGCTTCCTGTGCGACACGCTGGGCGTCAACCCGGGCGAGCGCTGGGATGTGGTGATCCACTGCACCGAGCCAGGAGCCTGGGCGTTCCACTGCCACATCCTCCAACACGCCGAAGGCGCAGACGGCATGTTCGGGATGGTCACCGCACTGGTCGTCCAGGATCCCGCCTCGGCGGCGATCCAGCGGGAGACCGGCACGACCGCGGCCCTGGCTGCCGCGAACGCCGCCGGATCCACCGCCTTGACGTGTCGGATCCGGACCACTTGAGCGTCATGGCGGCCCAGCAGCAGGCCCGGGAGGCGACCGCAGCGCATCGCCGGATCATGCTCGCCACCGATCTCTCGCCGGCATCGGAAGAGGCCGGTCTGCAGGCGCTCGACCTGGCCCGCGAGCTGCATTCGGAGCTGCTCATCCTCAGTGTCATTGATCCCAGGCTGCTTCGGCTTCCCGGCGGCCGGTTCCAAGCCCGCGTGGATCAAGTTCGGACCGGACGCGAAGCCAAGGCACAGGAACTCGTGTCTCATGGTCGAGCTGCCGGCGTTCGGGTGACCTTCCTCATCTGGGAGGGTGAGCCTGGCGAATCGATCGTCGATGCCGCTCGAAGTGAGCAGGTGGACTTCGTGGTGGTCGGCAGCCACGGGCGCGGCAGCGTGGGTCGCTTTTTCCTCGGGAGCGTGTCCGATCATGTCGTCCACAACGCCCCGTGCCCCGTCGTCGTGGTACGCGCCCGCGCATCGGCGGAACCAGGGCCTTCCTACCTCGCCTGAGCCCCGCCCGGGTCCAGCTCTTCACGGATCAGCCGCAGCTCCTCGGCTGACGGGGCGGCCGTGATCGCCAGATCGGGCGCGATGCGGGGTTCCCAGCCAATCGTCGCGCGGATCTCTTCCATCGTCGCGCCGGGATGGAGCGAGTCGAGGCGCATCTCGCCATCATCGTCGAAGTGCCAGATTCCGAGGTCGGTGACGACCACCGATGGGCCGCGGCCCAGCCAGCCACCGTCGCGCCGGATCCGCTCCGCCTGCTCGGCGCCTCCGAGGTTGCCCGGTGACGTTCGGAAATCGATCTTCTCGACGAACGAGCGGGTGCTCTGACGCATGATCACGAACACCTGCCGGGCATTGATCGCGATCTCGCAGGCGCCGCCGCTGCCCGGCAAGCGTGTCGTTGGCCGGTCGTACGGCCCGATGACCGTTGTGTTGATGTTCCCGAAACGGTCGATCTGGGCGGCGCCGAGGAACCCGCCGTCGACCAGCCCGCCCTGCAGGTAGAAGCTGAACAGCTCGAACATGGAGACGACCGCGGTAGCGCCCGTAACAATCGTCGGATCTCCGATGGACAGTGGCAATCGCGCAGGTCGCGCACCGAAGACGCCGGCCTCGTAGACCAGCTCCAGGTCTGGCGCGACCGTTCGTTGCGCGAGGTTCACGGCGATGTTGGGAAGGCCGACGCCGACGAAGCAGACGCGTTGGCCGGCCAGTTCCCGCGATGCCGCGACGATCATCATCTCGGCCTTGGAAAACGGCGCGGCGAAGCCGGGTGCCGTTGCGTTGCTCACCGGTACTCCCCGTAATCCACCGATCCCGACGGCGCGGATCCCGGCTTGAGAGACTCGACACGCTCGGCGCCAAGTTTCGCGACGTACGCAGCTCGACCATCGAGGTCGTAGACCCAATCCCGAAGCCACGCCTGGATGGCCGACTCGTCTCTGGTGATCGCGTCCCAATCGAGGTAGAAGCGGTTGTCCCTGTCGTAGGCGCCCTGGACATAGGAGGGATGCGCCCCGAACGGCTCCACGACCACCGCGTCCACGATCAGGCCGGGGATGATCGTCCGGTTCGGGTCCGCCCGGACCACGGCTTCGTCCACGAGCTCCTCGACGACCACGATCACGCGCTCCGCCGCAAATGCGGCTTCCTTCTGGCATCCGAGCAGGCCCCAGACCTGCGTGTTGCCGGTCGAGTCGGCCCGTTGCGCATGGACCATCGTGACGTCCGGCTTGAGCGGCGGGACTGCGTAGACCTTGCCGTCGCCATAGGGTGACTCGATCTCCCGGATGAGCGGGTTCACCGCCGGCATATCCGTCTCGAAGTACGAGCGAATCGGGTAGAACGGGAGATTCGAGGCTCCGGCGGTGTACCGACCCACCATCCCGAAGTGGCTGTACTCCTCGATCTCAAGGCGCGGCGGTTGCGCCTCACCGCCGCTTGTCGCCGGCTCGATCCGCCGGCGGATGGCTCCGAGGCCACCGACGCCAGGGTTGCCGAGCCAGCTGAAGATGAGCTTGCGGGCGACCCCGGCCGCGATCATCTGGTCGTAGATCAGGTCCGGGGTGAGGCGAGCGAGGGTCAGATCGCGCTTCATCTGGCGGATGATCTCGTGGCCTGCCGCAAATGAGATCAGGTGGGTGAACCCCTCGATAGCAACGGTGTCCCCATCGCGCACGAGGTCGGCGATGGCGTCGCGCATGGAAGCGACTTTCGAGGTGGGCATGGGTCCAGTATCCGGCACGCGGGTCCTGGGCTGCTCATGGAGCGCGAGAATCACCTGCATCGGCGCAGCCGAGTTACTAGGATGTTCCACAAGAGGGACCCGGCTTTTGCCGGGAGAGGAGGAACAAGGAAATGGACGGAACGACCAGGGCGAACGATGGCATGACCATCTCGCGGATGTATCTCGTCGCGATGGCGCTCTTCCTGATCACGATCGTGATCGGGATCCTGAACGGCGCGGATGCGGTCACATTCACCCGTGACCAGATCCTGACCCACGTCCATTCCGGGACCCTGGGCTGGATTTCACTCGCCCTGATCGCCAGTGCGATGTGGATGTTCGGCGCCGTCGATCGGCGGCTTGCAATGGCGCTGTTGATCCTGATCCCGATCTATGTCGCGGCGTTCTATTCAGGCAACCTGCCCGCCCGCGCCGTCGGCGGGACGGCATTGCTGGTGGCTATCTTCTGGGTCCTGGTCTGGGTCTGGAAGGCGTGGTCGGCGACCCGAACACTGCCGGGACTGGCCGTGGCGCTCGGCCTCACGACATTCACGTATGGCGCCGTGATCGGCGTCCTGATCCAGATCGAACGTGCCACCGGGACGATCATCTTCAACCAGGATGCGATCGGCGCTCACGCCAGCGCGATGGTCTTCTCGTACCTGATCCTGGTGGCGATGGGCCTCATCGAGTGGCGGGTGGTGGGCACGAAGGGGCTCCCGAAAGCCGGGCTCGTCCAGTACGGCGCGCTCTTCTTCGGCGGTGTGCTCCTGACGGTGACTCTGCTCTTCCTCAGCGCCGAAGCGACGCAGGCCGTCGGCGGTATCTATCTGCTCGTGCAACTTGTTGCCGTCGGCCTGTTCGCCTGGCGCGTCAGGCCGGGCCTCCTACCCGGGAGCGGCGGACGCCACCTGACCGCGGCAACACTGTTCGTGTTCGTTGCGATCGCGATCTTCTTGTATCTGATCTTCCTGTTCATCCAGGCGGGTGACCCTGAAAGCGTCAACTTCAACCTGATCAAGGCCAGCGACCACGCCGCGTTCATCGGCGTGATCACTAACCTCGTGTTTGCCCTGATCTTCAGCTTCACGGACGGCGCGGCCGACCGCGCCCCGCGGTGGGTCTCCACCGTCGGCTTCTGGGCGATGAACCTTGGGCTGATTGTGTTCATGGTGGGGCTTGGGCAGGACCTCGCGGAGATCAAGCGGATCGGCGCACCCGTGATGGGTGTCGGGATCCTGATGGTGCTGTACGTCCAGGCGATGCGCCTGTGGCCATCGATGCGTTCGACCCCCGCCTGACGTCGGGCACACCAACGAGCCGCCGGAGAAGGGATCCGGCGGCTCTGCGCTGTCGATTGACCGGCTGACCTACTGCGCCGCAACCTCCGCCACGGCTTCGCCGAAGATTCGGAGCGCGGTCGCCGTCTCGTCGGCGGACACGGTCAGTGCCGGCGACATGCGGACCAAGGTCTTCCCGCATTCAAGGACGAGCAGTCCTCGCCGGAAACAGGCCGACTGAACATCGTCGGCGTGCGCCGACGTATCGAACTCGATCCCGATCATCAGACCGCGTCCGCGGACGGCGGGGATGAGAGCCGGGAATCGACCCGCGATGTCCCAGAGACCTGCCATCGCCTGTACGCCTCGCAGCCGCGCGTTCTCGACGAGGCCGTCCTCGATGAGGTCGAGCGTCGCCAGGGCCGCGGCGCACGCAACGGGGTTGCCGCCGTACGTTGACCCGTGAGCCCCGGCACCCCAGGCCTCGAGCAGGTCCGCCCGCGCCACCATGGCGGCAAGCGGCATCCCCGACGCGATCCCTTTGGCGGCAAGGAGGATGTCCGGTTTCACGTCCCAGAGATCGACGGCCCACATCGCCCCGGTCCGCCCGACGCCGGACTGGATCTCGTCGGCGATCAGCAGGATTCCGTGCTGGTCGCACAGCGCGCGGAGGCCGGCCAGAAAGCCATCCTCGGGAACGATGTAGCCACCCTCGCCCTGGATCGGCTCCACGATGATCGCCGCCACTTCGTTGGCCGGCACCAGCTTGTCGAACAGCACCTCGTCGAACCACTTCAGGTCCTCGACCCTGCCGAACGGGGCGTGATAGACGCCGGGAAGGAGGGGCCCGAAGTGGGCGTGGTACTTCGCCTTCGAAGCGGTCAGCGAGACGGCGCCATATGTCCGTCCATGGAAGGCGCCCAGGAACGCCACGACGTTCTGGCGACCGGTGGCGTAGCGGGCCAGCTTGATCGACGCCTCCACGACCTCGGTGCCCGAGTTGCCGAGGTAGGTACGAGCTCGGCCGCCCTTGATCGGGGCGAGATTCGCGAGTCGCTCGCAGACCTCGGCGTAGATCGGCAGGTAGAAATCGCTGGCCGAGAAATGAATGAGGTCGGCGGCCTGCTCCTTGATCGCGGCAACGACCTGTGGATGCGAATGGCCGGTGGACGTCACCGCGATCCCGGCAGCGAAATCGAGGAAGAGGTTGCCGTCGATGTCCTCGATCGTCAGGCCTTCACCACGGATCGGCACGATCGGGTAGGCGCGGGGCAGGCTCGGAGAGGTCCACAGCTCGTCGTACGCGACGTGGGCCCGTGCCTTCGGACCAGGGATCTCGGTGACGATGTGGGGGACCGGCCGCGCCTGCACGAGCCGGGATGGAGCCTGGGCCAAGGAGCACCTCGGGCGTGACGGAGCGCATAGCGTTTATGCAGACTGGATACCCGAGTCTAGCATGCGAAACGGGGCCCGCTCGCTAGTCGACGACGGTGTGGCTCTGCTCCCGCATGAGCTGGGCGACGTAGTACATCGACAGACCGGCCTTGCCGGTGGAGCCACTGCCCTTCCAACCGCCGAACGCCTGGACCCCCGGCCACGCACCGGTCGTCGCGCCGGCGCGGCGATTGACGTAGAGCACCCCGGCCTCGACCTCATCGAGGAAGCGCTCGACCTCCGCGGGATCCTCGCTGTAGACCCCGGCCGTCAGTCCGTAGCTCGAGTCGTTGGCAAGGGCCAGGGCCTCGGTCAGCGAGTCCACCTTCGAGACGGCCGTGAACGGCGCGAACAGCTCGTCCTGAAACAGTCGGTGCCCGGCCGGAAGGCCGGCGATCGTCGGCTCGACGTAGAACCCACGGGCCAGGTCGCCGTCGGTCAGCTGTTCGCCGCCGGTGAACACCTGCCCATCCCGACGGGCCTCGGCGACCGCCTGCTGGTGGCGCGCCACCGCCTTCGCGTCGATCACCGGACCGAGCCAGTTCTCGCGGGAAATCGGGTTCCCAATCGTGACCTTCTCGGTCTTCTCGACCAGGAGCCGGATCAGTTCGTCGTGCACCGGCGCTTCGACGTATACCCGCGAGTTGGCCGAGCATTTCTGGCCGCCGAACCCGAAGGCCGACCGCATGATCCCTTCCGCGGCCTCCTCGAGATCCGCCGTACGTGTGACGATGGCGGGATTCTTGCCGCCCATCTCCACGATGCAGGGACGCGGGAAGAGCGTCGAAAACGACTTGTACAGCCGGTAGCCCACGTCGTACGAGCCGGTGAAGACGATGCCGTCGATGCCCTTGCTGGTCTGGAGCGCCTCGCCGACCGTGTCGCCGGGCCCCATCACGAAGTTGACGACTCCGGCCGGCATCCCGGCGTCGGCGAAGGCCTGGACGAGGTTGACGCCGGACAGCGGCGCGGCGGACGCCGGCTTGTAGACGGCCGTGTTGCCGCCCATCAGTGCGGCCGAGACCGGCCCGGCCGCGAGCGCCATCGGGAAGTTGAACGGACTGATGACCGCGAAGACGCCGTGCGGACGCAGGACGGTCCGCGTGTGGACCGCGGCATCCCCGAGGTTGTCCATCGGATGGTCGTAGCCGGCGTTGTCCTCCATCGTGCTGGCGTAGTACCGAATGAGGTCGGCCGCCTCTTCGACCTCACCCATTGCCTCGAGCCGGTTCTTGCCGACCTCGTATGTCATGTCCGCGGAGTGTTCCATCAACCGCTCCGAGATCAGGTCGGCCGTGCGTCGAAGGATGGCCAGGCGTTCCTGCCAGGGCGTTCGACGCCATGCGGGCTGCGCCCGCCGCGCCGCATCCACGGCCCGCTGAACGTCGCCGGCATCGCCCCGGGCGAAGGTCCCCAGCACGATGTCCGTGTCGATCGGCGAGCGGACCTCGAAGGTCCCGGCTCCCCCATCCACCCACTGCCCGTCAATGAAATTGCGGTGGTAGCGCCCGAGGCCCGCGGTCGACCGGACCACGCCCGCCTCATACAGCGCGTGAAGCTCCGCGTTGTCGTTCCGGAGCGTGGCATAGGTGATCTTGATGCGGGGCGTCGACTCGGTTGTCATCGAGAGATTCTCCAGTTTCGGGCGCGTACGGGACTTGCGCCAAGGGTGCAATTCGACGTGCGCGCCAGTCTAGACTCTCGGCACCATCACCGACATGCCCGCGTCCCCCTTGACCTCTCGCGGTGCTCCTGGCTTCGAGGTGCCCGAGCGCCTGGCCGGCCGTGTCGTGCTCCCCGGCGACGTCCGTTACGAGACCGCGCGACTGGTCGCCAACGCCGCGATCGACCCTCATCCAGCAGCAATCATCCTCGCCCGGGATGTCGAGGACGTTGTCGCGACGCTGCGCCTCATCGATGAGAGTGGGATGCCGCTGGCCGTGCGAGCGGGCGGCCACAGCACGGTCGGTTACGGCTCACCGGACGGGGCGATCGTGCTCGACCTCGCGGGCCTCGACGAGATCGAGATCGACGTCACGAGCGGGACGGCCTGGGTCGGGGCCGGCGTAAGGGCAGGGGGGCTCACGGCCGCCGCACACTCGGCGGGGTACGCCGTGCCGTTCGGTGACGCGGGACAGGTCGGGATTGGCGGGATCACCCTTGGCGGCGGCGTGGGTTGGCTGGTCCGCAAGTACGGCCTGACGATCGACAGTCTCCTCGAGGCGGAGGTGGTCCTCGCGACCGGGGAACACGTTGTCGCGAGCCCGACGGACCACCCGGACCTGTTCTGGGCCCTTCGAGGCGGGGGCGGGAACTTTGGCGTGGTCACTCGCTTTCGGTTCCAGCTCCGTGCGGTTGACACGGTCCTCGCCGGAGATGTAATCGTCCAAGCGACGCCGGAGGTGATGGGCCGACTGGTGGAGGTGCTCGCCGGGGCGCCGGACGGGCTGACCGTGATGCCCACGATCATGGCGGCGCCGCCGATGCCCGAGCTTCCAGAGAGCTGGCACGGTCGGCTCGTGGCCTTCCTGTCGTTCTGCCACTCGGGCCCGGCCGAGGACGATGAAGCAGTCCTCGAGATCCTGCAATCGCTCGGCGAGTCCGTGGTCGTGGGGCTCGAGCGCAAGCCGTATCCCTCGATGTTCCCGCCGCCGGGCGAGGATCACGAGGCCTACACGACCGGCGCTCTTTGCGTCGACGACCTGGACGCCGCGGCGATCGCGATCATCCAGCGCCGGATGGCCGGCCCGAGCTCTCCCGACGCGATCGTCCACATGCGCGTCCTGGGTGGTGCGCACTCCCGAATCGCGAACGACGTGACTGCCTTCGGTCATCGTGATCGACGAGCGCTCATCTGGCTGATCACCCCGTACGCCGACCTCACGGAAGCGGAGCGCCACAAGGCGTGGACCGCCGACTTCGAGGCGGAGCTGGTGGCCGCCGGCAGCGGATCATGCGCCTACGTGAACTTCCTCGGAAGTGACGGGGAGGCGGAGCTCCGGGCCGCCTACCCACCGGCGACGCTCGCCCGGCTCGTCGAGGTGAAGCGGCGCTACGACCCAGGCAACCGGTTCAGGTCCAACCTGAACGTCCCGCCGGACCTCGAGGTCGAGGCCGGATAACCGCAGGGCGTCAGCCGCGGCTCTCTAGCAGCGCTTCGACCACCTCCAGGAGGCTCGCTGCCACACCGTCCGGCCGCCTCGGTCCACGGAGCCGTCCGGCGGCGTCCGCGGCGGCGACGGTCGCTCGATCCGACTTGCCGGTCAGGACGAGGATCCCGCGCATCCCGGTCCGTCGGGCTCCGGCAACGTCGGAATCGAGGTCGTCTCCGACCATCGCGACGTCGCGGGCCCGGAGGCGAGGGGCTCCTGCCTCGGTCGCGAGCTCCCGCAGGGCTTCCCGGAAGACGACCGGCGAGGGCTTCCCGGCGACCGTGGCCTTTCGCTCGAGGGCGTGCTCGAGGCCGATCACGAGTGCACCCGAATCCAGCGTGACGCCGCGGGGGGTGATCCACCACGGGTTTCGATGCATGGCCACGAACGCCGCGCCGGCCCTGAGATGCCGGAAGGCGATGTCCAGGTTGCGAAAGGAGAGGTCGTCCCCGGCATCGCCGATGACGACCGCGGCCACCCGGGCATCGGGCTTGTCGGCCTCCTCGGGCGTGACCAGCTCCTGGCCGGCCCACTCCCGCCGGGCGTCGATGGAGGCGAAGACGAGGAGCCGCTCGCCGGCGTGGTGGCGAGCCGTGTGGGCCGCGGCTGCGGATGCGGCGGTGATGATCGTTGACGGGCTCACCGGCCGTCCGAACTGGCGGGACACGCCGGCCGCGAGGCTCTCCCGATGGGCCAACGAGAAGTTCGTGACGACGCGATGCGGGACGCCTGCCGCTTCAAGCTTTTCGAGGGCCTCCACCGAACCCGGAAGTGGCTT
>JBKKBB010000190.1:0-12119 GCA_046714395.1 Candidatus Limnocylindrales bacterium
CGGCGTGACGGGATCGGTCGCCACGGCGAACAGAACGGCGGCGAGGTTGACCTGGGCCTGTGGCGCGACGTGCCGATAGGACCGGCCGCCGAGGGCCTCGAGCACGGTATCGGACAGGACGAGGAAGTCGTCCTCGGCCATGTTCAGCACGTCCGACAGCCGACGCTGTTGGGTCGTCAGCGTGCCGCGGATGACGTAGCTGTCCGTGTACAGCGTCATCACGGTTCTCGACGGTTCGGAGCCCCAGCCACCCAGCATTCGGCCAGTCTAGCCGCCCGGCCGCACGGACCGAGTGGACGATCCGGTCGCAACAGCCGGATCGACGCCGAATCCGTCGCCCGGGCGCACCGGGTCGTCCCGTCCCGCAGCGGTGACCAGGAGTTCGGCCCCCGGCTGCAGTTCGGTGTACAGGCGCTCGACGGTTGCCAGCGTATCCGCCTCGGACGCGGCCTTGTCCGGGCGGAGGTGCGCAATCCGCGGGAAGCGGAGTGCGAAACCGGACTTGTGGCGGGTCGAGCGCAGGATCACGTCGAACGCCACCTCCACGACCTGGGTCGGCTCGACGACGCGGTAGCGGCCGTGCTGACTGAGCGTGTGAGCCATGAACCAGGCCGTCATCTCGGCGATCTCGGCATCGGTCAGGCCGCTGTACGCCTTGCCGATCGTGACCAGCCGGTCGTTCAATTCGTCACGCACGGCGAACGTGTAGTCGGACAGGACGCCGTGGCGCTTGCCGTGACCAACTTCGACGCCGACGACGACGCAGTCGAGCGTCGCCAGCGCCTTCTTCATCTTGAGCCAGCCGTAACCGCGGCGGCCCGGCGAGTACACGCTCGAGGGGTCCTTGACCATGAGGCCTTCGTTGCGCCTGGACCGGGCGGCCTCGAAGGCTGCCTCGAGCGCTTCGGTTGAGCCCGCGCTCACAAGGTGCGACAAGGCGAAGCAGCCTCCTGCCTCGGCAGCCGGCAACGCGAGTGCCTCGAGGGCCCGGCGGCGCGCGGCCAGTGGCTTGTCCAGCATCGGCTCGACCACCGTTTCGCCGCCGCGTCCAAGGCCAATGAGATCGAATGCCACGTAGACCACCGGGACCTCGGCCAGGATGGCGGCCGATGGCGCCTTGCGACCGAGGCGGCCCTGGAGCGTCACGAATGGCAGGACTGTCCCATCGCGGTAGCCGAGGAGCTCGCCGTCCAGGATCCCGTCCCAGGGCAGACTGCGCGCCGCCGCGACCACCTCGGGGTAGCCGGACGAGATGTCGTGCAGATCGCGGGAGTAGAGCCGCACCACGTCCCCGACCTTGTGGAGCTGCACTCGGATTCCGTCGTACTTGTCCTCCACCCAGACCTCCGGCCCGAGTCGGCGGATGATCTCGGCCGCGTCCTCGGCCGGCGAGGCGAGCATGAACTTGAGCGGGTGAAACAGGGTCATCTGAGCGGAATCCAGCTCGTCGTCGCGGGCCATCGCGGCCGTCCTGCCGAGGTCGCCGGTGAGCATCCCGGCACGCTTCACGGCGTCGAGCGGGCGCTCGAACGCCTCGGCGATCGCCGCCTCCACCAGGCCCTCACGAAGTCCGATCCGCAGATCGCCGGACAGGACCCGGACCACCCCCTTGGCCGTGGCGGGATCGCATCAGCTGAGGAGCGCCCCGAACAGCGCCGCCTTGCGCAGCGGCCCGGAGGCGGCTTCGATGGCGACGAAGGCACGGGCCACCTCAAGGAGATCGGGCGCCAGTTCCGGCTCCGGTGCGTGGCCGGCGCCGGCGAGGACATCCTCGATCGCTCGGCCGAGGTCGGAGTATCGATCGTAGGCTGCACCGAGCGCTTCCGGTTCCGTCCCGGCGACGTCGGCCACGGTCGCGCTAATCGTCGCCCAGCCAAGGCCGGTCGCCCGCTGATCCGCCTGGACAAACGCGCGTCCGGTCAGGAAAACGACCGCGATCGGCAGCTCCCTCTCGTCCAGGGTCCTCAGATACGTGGCGAGGAGCGCCGTCTTCTCGGAAGTCCGCGTGGTGGCCGCGACGCGCTCGGCAAGCTCGCTCCAGCGACGCATGGCGGGGATGGTATACCGTGCCCGCATGGCCGGTCGCGCATGGTTCCCCACGATGCTGGAGGGTGGCCTCGTCGTGCTCCGGCGCCACGTGCCGGAGAATCTCGGAGCCTTTCGGCGCTGGTACGCGGACCCGGAGATCGCCCGCCTGGCTCGCTATCAGGACGGCCCCATGCGAACCGAGGACGTCGATCGATTCTTCCGGACAAGGGCGGTCGGGCCCGAGTCGCTGGCGATGGCGATCCATGTGCGCGGTTCTGAACGCTTGATCGGCACCTGTGCCCTGAGCCAGCTCGACGGCGACAATGGGTCCGCGCTGTTTCACATCACCATCGGCGAGCGCGACGCCTGGGGCCACGGGTACGGCACCGAGGCAACCCGCTTGATGGTCGATCACGCGTTCGGGGCGCTCGGCCTGCACAGGATTTCGCTGTCCGTATTCGCCTTCAACGAGCGGGCCATTCGGTCCTACGCCACATGTGGATTCACGGCCGAAGGTCGTGCGCGCGAGGCGATCTGGCGCGATGGACGCTGGTGGGACGAGATCACCATGAGCATGCTGGAGCCCGAGTGGCGTCGGCGGAACGAGCGCGAGACCACCGATGGTCCGGATCGGGCGGCCTCGACGACCTCGACCGGGGCGGCGCGGCGGGGCGTCATGGCCCGTATTCAGGGGAGATGACCGTGGCATCCAGTGGTTCCGCAGCCGAGTCAGCTCGAGCCAAGTTTCGCGCCTGGATGGACGCCAAGGGCCACGCCGTCGAGAACGCGCGCGCGGCCGTTGCCGGACTCGAGGCGGCCGTCGCGGCCGGGTCACTGCAACGAACCCCCCTCCTCGAGCAGATGCTCGCTGACCTGATGGCGGCCCTCGAGCAGGATGACGGGCAGAAGCTCGGCGGCAAGAGCGCCGAGGCGGCCCGGTTCATCCTCCGGGCTATCTCGCGCGAACTCGACAACGCCTGAGATAAGGGCTTGACTCTCGCCCGGCCCGAGGGTCCACGATGGCCGACATGGACGACGACCTACTCTCGATCGGACGCCAGGGAGGCGCTCACCGGCATCACGGACGCGGCCGACCGCGAGTTGATTGAGGGCGATCTTGAGACGCTCCTGATCTGAGGCTCGGCGCCACCGCGGCCCACACCGAGTGACGGGCGGCCGCGACGCGTGGATACTGCCTCATGACCTCCGCGCTCCCCGTTGCTTTCGACCACGTCACCAAGCGCTACGGGAGGACCGGTCCCGGGGTGCCGGGAGCCGTGGAGGACCTGTCGCTCGAAGTCCCGGCAGGAACGATCTGCGTCCTCGTCGGCCCATCGGGCTGTGGCAAGACGACCAGCCTGAAGATGGTCAACCGGCTGATCGAGCCGACCAGCGGGCGGATCCTGATCGGTGGGGAAGATGCCGCCGGACGCGAAGTAACGGACCTGCGGCGCTCCATCGGCTACGTGATCCAGCAGGTCGGCCTGTTTCCGCACCAGACGATCGGCGAGAACATCGCGACGGTTCCTCGCCTGCTGGGCTGGGACGAGACACGGCGCCGCGACCGCGTCGAGGAGCTGATGGGGCTCGTCGGGCTGGACCCGGCCGTGCATCGGGAGCGCTTTCCCGCGCAGCTTTCAGGCGGAGAGCGCCAACGAGTCGGCGTGGCCCGAGCCCTGGCGGCCGATCCGCCGGTGATGCTGATGGACGAGCCGTTCGGGGCGGTCGATCCCATCGTCCGGGAACGCCTCCAGAACGAATTCCTGCGCCTCCAGGCCGACCTCGCCAAGACCATCCTGTTCGTGACCCACGACATCGACGAGGCGATCAAGATGGGCGACCTCGTCGCGGTCATGGAGGTGGGCGGGAAGCTGGCCCAGTTCGGAACCCCGGACGAGATCCTGGCCGATCCCGCGTCGGAATTTGTGGCCCGCTTCGTCGGCGCGGATCGCGGCCTCAAGCGGCTGGCGCTGACCCGGGTCGCGAGCCTCGAGCTGCGCCCGGCGATCACCGCACGGGCCGGCGACGATGCCGGTGAGGCGCGGAAACGGCTCGTTGCGGATCCGTTCGAGTACTTGCTGCTCGTCGACGAGGCCAATCGGCCGATCGGTTGGATCGGACAACGCCAGGCACCGAAGGACGGCGTGCTGGCGGAGGACATGGCCGCCCCGATGTCGCCGCTCCTTGACCGGCGAACCACGCTGAAGGACGCCCTGGCGATGCTGATTGACGCCGAGGTCCAGGTGGGGATCGTGGTCGACGATCGTGGCTCGGTGCTCGGCCTCGTGACGGCCGACGAGATCACTGCGTTTGGCCGCCGCGCTCCCGAGGCGTCGATCTCGTGATCCGCTGGGATGTTATCGAAGGCAACCTTCCGCTGCTCCTGGAGAAGCTGGTTGAGCACCTGGCCCTCACCGTGGTGGCGGTGGGTGTAGGTCTCGCGATCAGCGCTGCGATGGTCCTGGTCATTGGCCGGCGGCGCCCGCTCGTGGGGCCCGTCACCGGCTTCTTCAGCCTGCTGTACACGATCCCGAGCCTGGCGCTGCTGGCCTTTCTCGTACCGATCACGCGCCTTTCGTTTCTGACCGCCGAGATCGCCCTGGTCAGCTACACCCTGTTCATCCTCACCCGCAATATCCTGGCCGGGCTCGACGCGGTGCCGAGCGATGCACTCGAGGCCGCCGACGGCATGGGCTACGGTCGATTTCGTCGTCTCTGGCAGGTTGAGCTGCCACTGGCGCTCCCCCTCATCGTGGCCGGGATCCGGATCGCCACCGTGACCACGATCGGGCTGGTCATGGTGACCGCGCTCATCGGGTTCGGTGGCCTCGGGCAGGTGATGCTGCGCGGCTACAACTTCCGGAATGACACCCTGGTGCTCGTCGGATTTGTGCTGACCGTGGCCCTTGGTCTCGCCGCGGATCTGGGGCTGAGCTGGGCGGGGCGGGCTATTGCGCCGTGGAGCCAGGTGCGGGGACGCTGATGGATCTCCTCGGCGTGATCGCAGCCTGGTTCCTCGATCCCGATCACTGGACGGGGGCCAATGGCATTCCGTGGCGCGTCGGCGAACACGTGCTCCTGTCCGTCGTGGCCGTGGCCGTGGCCGTCGCGATCGCCCTGCCGGCAGGGCTGGCCGTCGGCCATACAGGCCGGGCCGAGCGAGTCGCGACAGCCGTCGCCGGGCTGGGCCGGGCGGTGCCGTCCTATGCACTGCTGATCCTGTTCGTGCCGCTTTTCGGCCTCGGCTTCTCGAGTGCGCTGCCCGCACTCGTGCTGCTGGCGATTCCGCCGATCCTCGTCAACACGGTGTCGGGCATTCGCGACGTCGACGCGGACACGGTTGAGGCCGGTCGAGCGATGGGCATGACCGGTCGGGAGGTGCTGATGGAGGTCGAGCTGCCGGCTGCACTACCCGCGATCACCGTCGGGCTCCGGACGTCCGCCGTTCAGGTCGTGGCCACGGCAACGCTGGCAGCACTCGTTGCCGGGGGCGGGTTGGGCCGGTACATCGTGGACGGCTTCGCCCTCCGCGAGGACGACCGGCTCCTCGGCGGCGCGCTGCTCGTCGCCATCCTGGCACTGGGCACGGATCGCGCCTTCAGCCGCGCGCAGCGGTGGTTCGAGCGACGGGCCGGAACGACTCCGGGTGACGCGTTCGGTATCCCGACGCGGGCCAGGGAATCGGCTGCCATCTGACCTGACCGCCACGAGCGTGGGGTGCGTCACAGTGCCGACACGGGACCGGTGTTATGTTCGCCGCTCGCCCAGGCCGCGACGAGGTTCGCGCGGGCGGGAAGGAAGGAAGGAGACGACCCAATGCGGACCATCCGCACGGCCGCCCTCGGGGCAGCGATCCTCGCGCTCATCGTGAGCGCGTGTTCGCTGGGAGGGGGCGCCCAGGCATCGAAGGGGACCATCGCCAGCCAGCTCGTGCTGGCCGGCCCGCCCGAGTGTCCCGAGCGTCCGTTCTGCCTCAAGGGGCTGACCGAGAAGTACGGGATCACGTTCAAGGAATTCAAAGCCACCGACCCGGGCGGCCCGATCACGATCGAGGCGCTCAAGCGGGGCGACGCGCAGGTTGGCCTGCTCTTCACGTCCGATCCGGCGATCGCCGCGAACGGCTTCATCCTGCTGCAGGATGACAAGCAGCTCCAGCTCGCCGACAACCTCGTCCCGGTCGTGCGCCAGGCAGCCATCGATGCCAACCCGGTGATCGAGGACGCCCTCAACGCGGTCATGGCCAAGATGGACCAGGCGACGCTGACCGATCTCAACAAGCAGGTCACCATCGACAACAAGGCTGCGCCCGAGGTCGCGAAAGCCTGGGTGGATGCGCAGGGGTTCTCGTTCTCGGGAGGTTCAGGGACCGTCAAGGTCGGATCCACGAACTTCTACGAGCAGGAGATCCTCGGCGAGATTTACGCCCAGGTGCTCGCGAATGCCGGGCTCACTGTCGAACGGAAGTTCCAGCTCGGCAATCGCGAGATCGTCTTTCCGGCGCTCGAGTCCGGCGAGATCGACATCCTCGCCGAATACGCCGCCACGGTTCTCGAATTCGTGAACAAGGGGGCCGGAGAGGCGTCCACCGATCCTGCCGCCACGGTGGCCAAGCTCAACGAGCACCTCGGTGCGATGGGCGGGCTGGTCGCCCTCGACTACGCGTCCGCGACGGATCAGAACGGGTTCGCTGTCACCAAGGAAACGGCCGACAAGTACGGCCTCGTCACGATCAGCGATCTGGCCAATCAAGCGCCCTGACCCAGCAGGTTCCGAAGCAATCAGGAGCCCCCAGCCCGAAGCAATCAGGAGCCCCCAGCCCTCGGCCGGGGGCTCCTTCCATCCGGCCTCGGCTGTCACAACCTCGTCACCGTGTGGGACGATACTGACCGTCTCTTCCAGCGGAGTAACACATGTTCGAACGGCTTTTTGGCAATCAGACGCAGGACCCTGCGGTCATGGACCGGATCCCGCCCGGCCAGTACCGAACCGAGAAGTTCCCCGTCCTGCACTACGGATCGGTCCCGAACACCGACCTCGCGAAGTGGGACTTCAGGGTCTTCGGTGAGGTGGATGCGCCATTCACATTGACATGGGACCGATTCAAGGCGCTCCCGCGCAAGACGGTGCAGACGGACATCCACTGCGTCACCCGCTGGTCGAAGCTCGACACGGTCTGGGAGGGCGTGGCCATCCAGGAGATCCTGAAGTTGGCCCAGGTCCAACCCCGGGCGACGCACGTGGTCGCCCACTCGGAGCAGGGCTACACCGCGAACCTGCCGCTCAGCGTTCTCGATGACGACGACGTGATGCTCGCCGACACGTTCGATGGACGGCCACTCGAGAAGGAGCATGGCTGGCCGCTTCGCCTGTTCGTCCCGAAGCGCTATTTCTGGAAGAGCGCCAAGTGGGTTCGCGGCCTTGAGTTCCTCGACCACGACCAGCTCGGCTTCTGGGAGCGCTACGGATACCACAACGACGCCGACCCCTGGAAGGAAGAGCGCTTCAGCGAATAGCACAACACGGGCCGAGCTCGGGCTCGCGGAGACTCGATGGTCGGCTGGGAGGACGCGGAGCTTGCCGAAACGAGACGGGTTCGATGTCGTGGTCGTTGGAGGTGGGGCCGGAGGTTGCGTGGTCGCCCGCCGTCTCGCTGAATCGGGCGACCGATCTGTCCTCCTGCTCGAAGCAGGTCCCGACCGTCGATCGGATACGCCCGAGGAATGGCGAGATGGATGGCAGCTCCCGGTTGTGCCGGACTGGGGATTCGCATCCGAGCCCAACGAAGTTGGTGACTCCACCAAGCTCCGCAGAGGTCGGGTTCTCGGTGGGACCTCCTGGCTGACTCGTTTCGCGGTACGCGGTGCGGCGGCGGACTTTGATGCGTGGGCCGCGAGCGGGAACCCGGGCTGGAGCTTCGAAGACGTCCTGCCGGTCTTTCGGCGGCTCGAAGCCGACGCTGAGTTCGGTGACCGGCCGTGGCACGGAGACCGCGGACCGATCCCGATCACGAGGTACCCCAACCATCGGCCGTCGGAGATCCATGCTGCAGCCCTGAGTGCGTTCGACGCGATCGGCTTCTCGAAGGTCGAGGACCACAACGATCCAGGCGCCGTCGGCTTCGGACCGATGCCGATGAACGCACAAGAAGGACGGCGCGTTACCTCTGTTGACGCCTACCTCCCGCGCGAGGCGCAGACTCCCGGGCTGACGATCCGGCCGAATTCGCCGGTTGACGCGGTCACCCTGGACGCCGGGGCAGCCACCGGGGTTCGACTCGCCGATGGCACGGAGATCGCGGCCAGCTCGGTTGTCCTGGCTGCCGGAACGTACGGAAGTCCGATGATCCTAATGCGGTCGGGAATCGGTCCGGCGGACCACCTTGGCTCTTTGGGGATCGTCGTTCAGTTGGACCTTCCCGGCGTGGGCGCAAACCTCGCGGACCATCCCGGCGTGGACCTTGACTCCGGCTGGCGCGGGACAGCGACGGTCGGCCCGGTCCTCCATTCCATCGCCACATTCGCAAGCGCGAATTCCTCACCCGATGGCTCACCGGACCTAATGTTCTGGGTCGCTGATCCCGATGGCGACGAGCCCCGCCTCTACCTCGACCCCATCCTGCTCAAGCCGCGCTCGAGGGGCACCGTGCGACTCCGCTCCGCGGACCCGACCGACGGACCCCGGATCACCCTGCCGGGACTTCGGGAGACAGCTGATGTCGACCGGCTCATCGAAGGCTACCGGAGAGGATTGGAGCTAGCCAACCGGCCCGAGATCCGCCGGCTCTCGACGGAGGCTCCCCCATCCGATCCACGATCCACCACCGAGTACCGGCGGCGCGTACTCGAAAACGCGTACTCGCTGCCGCACGTCGTCGGCACCTGCGCCATGGGTCCTTCGCCCGCGGACGGAGCCGTCGTCGATGCGAGAGGTCGGGTGCATGGCATCCAGCGACTCAGCGTAGTGGACGCCTCTATCATCCCCGCCGCCCCATCGGGCTATCCGCACCTCATCACGATCATGCTCGCCGAGTTGCTGGCGGAGAAGTTGGGCGCCATGATCTGAACGATCCGCGAATGCCAGGCGAGGCGTTATCGTCGCTCAGCGCTGGAGGGTCATAGAGATGCTTGAGCAGTTTCCAATCCATGCCACGGTCGCCGCGAGCGACATCGCCCGGGCCCGCGCCTGGTACGAGTCAAAGCTCGGGATGGTGCCCGACGTCGAGGACCCGAATGGCGGCCTCTGGCACCGCTTCGCCGACGGTACCTGGCTGAATGTCTACCAGACCCAGTTCGCAGGTACCGCTCGCAATACGCAGGCCGGCTGGACGGTGACGAACCTCGAGGGCGTGATGGCGGACCTCCGCGCCCGCGGCGTCGTCTTCGAGGAGTTCGACCTCGGCAACGGCATGGCGACCGTGAACGGACTGCTTTCCTCGGGCCCGTACAAGGCTTCCTGGTTCAAGGATTCCGAGGGCAACACGTTCGAAGTCAGCCAGGTCGACCGCTAGCCCAGGACGCGGACCTCGTCGCCCAAGCGGATGCGCCCGGGCCGTTCGACCTCGGCCATGGGCGGTCAGGAGCTGGCGTGCGGGATACCAACCGAGCGGCGCACGCCACGATCGTCTGAGCGATCATCTACCCCGACAGCAGGAGGATGAGGTCGATGTCCGGGGCCATGCCAACGATCCGCGTCTCGCGTGATCAGTTTCACCTCGCTTGGGATCCTGCGATCGAGCCGATCGAGACCGTCGCGTCGGGCACGATCGTCGAGTTCGACTGCCTGGATGCCTCGGGCGGCCAGCTCACCGCCAATTCCACGAGCGCCGATCTGGCGACCCTCGACTTCAACCGGGTGGACCAGGTGAACGGGCCGATCGGAGTCGTCGGGGCGGAGCCCGGCGGATCCCTCCAGATCGAAGTCCTCGAGCTGGCTACTGATCGCTGGGGCTGGACGGCCATCATCCCGGGCTTCGGCCTCCTCGCCGACGACTTTCCGAACCCCGCCTACAAGGTGACGAGGCTGTCACCGGGGGCCGCGCGGGCGGAGTTCTGGCCGGGCATCTCCCTGCCACTGGCCCCGTTCTGCGGGGAGATGGGCGTGGCGCCCGAGAAGGGGCCCTTGTCGACCATTCCGCCGGACCTCCACGGCGGCAACATGGACACCCGTCACCTGGTCGCGGGCTCGACGCTCTTCCTCCCGGTCTTCGCACCCGGCGGCCGCTTCTCGATCGGTGACGGCCACGCGACCCAGGGTGATGGCGAGGTCTGCGGGACGGCGATCGAGACACCGATGCGGGCCCGGGTCCGGCTGACCGCCCGCCCGGACCTCCACGTGAGCGGCCCGGAGTTCATCGCGGCACCGGATCCCCATGCAGCGCTCAGGAACGGACTCCGCTACGCGACGGACGGGGTCGGGCCGGACCTCATGGTCGCCGCCCGAGACGCGATCCGGCGGATGATCGACTGGCTGGGACGCGAGCACCACCTCTCGCCGGAGAAGGCGTACATGCTCTGCAGCGTCGGCGTGGATCTCCGGATCAGCGAGATCGTGGACATGCCCAACGTCGTCGTTACGGCCTACTGCCCGCTGGGCATCTTCGGCTGAAAAGGTCGGGGGGCCGGCGTGGCCGACCCCCCGTTTCGTGACGAACCGCGCCGAAGTCGGCCCGGCTCAGGACTCGCCCATCACCTCGCCGACGCGCGCGAGCGCCTCCGGCCGCTTGGCGCGAAGCCACGCGTAGATCACCACGCCGATGATGAGCCAGCCGAACACGAGCGGCGGCACGTAGACCAGGAAGCCGCTCAGGGGCGGGAGGTCCACCCCGAACACGTTGACCCCGCCCAGCACGGACAGGAAGGCCGGGACCATGGCGAGCATGCCGAGGACCGGCACCACGAGGTGCTTGAGAACGTTGAACTCACTGCGGCGCTCCCGCCAGTAGTAGCCGATCGCGGCCGCGTTGACCGTGATGTACATCAGGGCGAACAGCAGCCCCAGCGAGTAGCCGATGAAGATGTACACGTTGAGGGGGTTGTTCTCGAGCCACAGGCCCAGCCCGACGACCACGGCGATGCCGCCGATCGTCTGGGCATTGACCGCATTCCCGGGCGTCCGATGCACGGGGTGGATCGAGGCGAACCAGCGCGGCAGGAGCCCCGCCCGGCCCATCGCGAAGACGGACCGCGTGGACGCCGTGGCGCCGGAGTTGGCATTGGCGATGGAGCTGTTGAGGATGGCGAACGTGATCAGCAGGCTCCCGATGCCGGGCAGGACATCCTCCGCCATCGCGCCCCATGGGTCGCCGCTGTTGAAGGCGTAGAACTCGCCGGCCATCCGGTCCGGTCCAAAGAAGACGGTCGCGGCGTAGTAATTGAAGATGTAGAAGACCCCGATCAGGATCGTCGACAGGATCACCGCCCGGCGGATCGTCCGCTTCGGGTCCCGGGCCTCCTCGCCGAGCGGTGCGGCGGCCTCGAAGCCGACGAACGCCAGCAGCGTGAAGACCATGCCCTGGAGCGCGGGGACGTAGTTCCCGTCGGCCGGAACGAAGACAGCCAGGGTGTTTCTGTCGCCGGCGTTGATGACCAGGAGGACCGCGATCACGACGAAGATCGCGATCTCGATGACACCGAGGACGACCCCCGCGTCAGTGCTCAGCTTGATGCCGCGGTAGACGAGCCACCAGACGATCGCCGCGCAGACGACCGCGAGCGCGATCCACAGCCAGGGAGCCTCAAACCCGGTGAGGTTGGTCACGAGGGCCGCCCCGAACAGGCCGAACGCTGCGAACAGCGCCGGCGGCACGAGCGGCTCGGCGAGGGCGAACGCCCAGGCCATCATCCAGCCGAAGAACTTCCCGAGGCCGCGACCGACGTAGGTGTACATTCCGCCGGCGGACGGCAGGTGGCGCGACAACTCGCCGATCGAGTACGCGGTGAACAGGCAGGCGACGAGCGCGAAGACGACGGCCAGTGGCGTAACACCGCCGGCGAACAGGGTCGCCGCGCCGATCGACAGGGCAGTCGCAACGGCCGGTGCCATGTGGGTGATCGATTGGAACAGGGTCTCGGTCAGCCCGACGGCATTCCGCT
>JBKKBB010000191.1:0-3197 GCA_046714395.1 Candidatus Limnocylindrales bacterium
GCGGCCATCTCGGTGGCGAGGTTCGGCTGATAGCCGACCGCAGACGGCATCCGGCCGAGGAGGGCCGAGACTTCGGACCCCGCCTGGGTAAACCGGAAGATGTTGTCGATGAACAGGAGGACGTCGCGGCCCTCCTCGTCCCGGAAGTACTCGGCCATCGTCAGGCCGGTCAGGCCGACGCGCAGGCGTGCTCCCGGCGGTTCGTTCATCTGGCCGAAGACGAAGGCCGTCTTGGCGATGACGCCCGATTCGGTCATTTCGTGGATCAGGTCGTTGCCCTCCCGCGAGCGCTCGCCGACTCCCGCGAACACCGACACGCCGGCGTGCTCCTGGGCAACGTTCCGGATCAGCTCCTGGATGATGACGGTCTTGCCGACGCCGGCACCGCCGAAGATGCCGATCTTGCCGCCCTTGCGGAACGGGCAGATCAGGTCGATGACCTTGAGACCGGTCTCGAACACCTCGACTTCGGTGGACTGCTCGTCAAACGCCGGCGCCGTTCGATGGATCGGCAAGGATTTCGCCGCCTTCACGGGGCCCTTGGCGTCGATCGGCTTGCCGAGGACGTCGAACACGCGACCGAGGGTGGCCTCCCCGACCGGAACGGTGATCGGGGCGCCCGTATCGTGGACGGCTCCCCCACGAGGCAGGCCGTCCGTCGTGGTCATGGCCACGGCGCGAACCCAGTTATTGCCGAGATGCTGCTGGACCTCGCAAACGAGCGGATCCTGGCCCTCGCGCTCGAGTTCCACGGCGTTGTAGATGGCCGGGAGGTGCCCGGCCGGGAACGCGATGTCGACGACCGCTCCGGTGATCTGAATCACCCGGCCGGCGGTGGGGCTCGTGGATTTCTTGGTCGCTTTGGCCATGGTGCGGGATGCCTCCTGGATGCGCGCGATCAGCGCGCCTGAGCGCCGGTCGCGATTTCGATCATTTCGCGGGTGATGTTGGTTTGGCGGGCCTTGTTGTAGGCGAGCGTGTAATCGTCGATCAGGTCGTCCGCGTTCTCGGTGGCGTTCTTCATTGCGACCATCCGGGACGATTCCTCGGAGGCCTTCGACTCCAGGACCGCCTGGAACAGGCGCGTTGCGACATAGCGTGGGAGGAGCTGCGAGAGCACTTCGGCGGGGTTCGGTTCGAAGATGAACTGGTTGCCCGGGATCCCGGTAGAGGTGTCGTCCGCCGGCATGATCGGCAGGAGCGGCTCCATCGTCGGCCGCTGCACCAACGTTGACACGAAGCGTGGGTACACGAGCTCGATCCGGGCGAACTCACCGGCGACAAATCCATCGCTGATCAGGCGAGCCATCGGGATGACGTCGGCAAACTTGGGACGATCGCCGAACCCGGCAAAGTGCGCCTCCAGGGGGACCCGGGCGCGACGCATCGCGTCACGGCCCTTGCGCCCGACCGTGATCAGGGTCAGGTCGCCCTCATGCTCAGTGATCTCCCGAGCCGCAAAGCGAATCGTGTTGGTGTTGAGCGGGCCGGCGAGACCCCGGTCGGACGTGAACAGCACGAGGAGCCGCTTGCCGGACTCACGCGGGGCAAGGAGCGGATGCTCGTCGGTACCGAGCACGGCTGCGAGGTCCGCGAGGACCTCGTCGAGCTTCTGCGAGTAGGGCCGCGAGGCCAGCGTCGCATCCTGGGCGCGCTTCAGCTTGGAGGCGGCCACGAACTGCATCGCCCGGGTGATCTGCTTGATCCGCCCGACGTCCCGAATGCGGCGTCGCAGGTCTCGTTGGCTGGCCACGGGTCAGGCCTTGCCCCCTTCGGGCTCGGCGGCGCCTTCGGGTGCCGTTGGCGCAACGGCCTCGGGCTCCGCGGCCTTCTTCTCGGCCTTGACGCGCGGCTCCATGGCGAAGCCTTCGACACGGAATGCCTCGATCGCCTCATCCAGGGCGGCGGCGAGTTCGTCGGTCAGGGTCTTGCCCTTGCCCAGGTCCTTGAGGATCGCGGGGCGTTCCGTCTCGAGGAAGCGGTAGAACTGGGACTCGAATTCCCGAACGCGCGGCGTCGGGACGTCATCCAGCCGACCAGTGGTTGCGGCGTACAGGATCGCGACCTGGTTCTCGACGGCCATCGGCTGGTACTGCGGCTGCTTGATGACTTCGGACAGCTTCTCGCCCCGCGTCAGCTGGTCGCGGGTCGCCTTGTCCAGGTCTGACGCGAACTGGGCGAACGCGGCGAGGGAGCGGAACTGGGCAAGGTCCAGCTTCAGCGGGGCCGCGACTTTCTTCATCGCCTTCGTCTGGGCAGCCGAACCGACTCGGCTGACCGAGATCCCGATGTTGAGAGCGGGCCGCTGGCCGGCATTGAACAGGTCGGTCTCGAGGAAGATCTGGCCGTCGGTGATGGAGATGACGTTGGTCGGGATGTAGGCCGATACGTCCCCGGCCTGCGTCTCGATGATCGGGAGGGCCGTCAACGAGCCGCCGCCGTTCTCATCGTTGAGCCGCGCGGCGCGCTCCAGCAGCCGGCTGTGGAGGTAGAAGACGTCGCCTGGATAGGCCTCGCGACCCGGCGGGCGTCGCAGCAGGAGCGCCATCTCGCGATAGGCCCAGGCATGCTTGCTGAGGTCGTCGTAGACGCACAGGGCGTCCTTGACGAGCTCGCCGTCGATGGTCACGCCGACTTCCATGACCTCTTCACCCATCGTGACGCCGGAATACGGCGCGAGGTACTGGAGCGGAGCAGCATCCTCGGCGCCGGCGACCTCGACGATCGTGTGGTCCATGGCGCCGTACTTCTCGAGCGTGGCGACGGTGTTCGCGACGGTCGACATCTTCTGGCCGATGGCCACGTAGATGCAGACCAGGCCCTTGCCCTTCTGATTGATGATCGTGTCGATCGCGATCGCAGTCTTGCCCGTCTGGCGGTCGCCGATGATCAGCTCGCGCTGGCCCCGTCCGATCGGGATGAGGGCGTCGATCGCCTTGACGCCGGTCTGGACCGGCGTATCGACGGACTTGCGGACGATGACGCCGGGGGCGATTCGCTCGACTGGGCGTGTCGTGGTCGCCTTGATCGGGCCCTTGTCATCCAGCGGGCGCCCGAGCGGATCGACCACCCGGCCGATCAGCGCCTGGCCGTCGGGGACCTCGACCACGCGGCCCGTCGTCTTGACGATGTCGCCTTCCTTGATCGCCCGGGCGTCGCCGAGGATCACCGCACCGACGGTCTCTTCCTCCAGGTTC
>JBKKBB010000192.1:0-2900 GCA_046714395.1 Candidatus Limnocylindrales bacterium
TCACGGAGCTGCGGGCGGCCCTGGCGGAGTTGCTCCCCGACGCCGAGAGCATGGCCGCTCCGCCCGAGCCGTCGGGCGTCGTCGTCCATCGGATCGAGACGCTCGAGGACGGATTCGGCGTGGACCGCGATGAGGACGGAGCCTTCCGGGTTCGGGGCCGACGCGTGGAGCGGATTGCGGCGCAGACGAACTTCGATGTCGAGGAATCGACCGAGCGCTTCCAGCGAGACCTGGAGCGCCTCGGGGTGGATGCCGAGCTACGCCGCATCGGCGTCGCGCCAGGCGACCTCGTCCGCTTCGGGGAGGTCGAGCTCGAGTGGAGCGGCGACGCCTGGTCCGCCGAGAGTTGGGCGTGAACCGGCTCGAGCTCCCGACCGTGGTTCGCGCGCCGGTTCGACCCGGTTCGCTGGGGGTCATGGGCGGCACCTTCGACCCCGTTCACCTCGGCCACCTCGCGGTCGCCGAAGAGGCGCGGGAGGTGCTCGGCCTGGAGTCAATCCTGTTCGTACCGGCCGGAATCCCGCCGCACAAACCGGCCGGGGCCTCGGCGCCGGCCGAGGAGCGGGTGGCGATGGTGCTCCTGGCGATTGGCGGGAACCATGGGTTCGCGCTCAGCCGCATCGACGTGGACCGACCCGGCCCGTCGTTCACCGCGGACACGATCGCCCTGCTGGCGTCGGAACGCGCGAAGTCGGCCCCGATGACCAGCCACGACATCACCCTGATCATGTCCGCGGAGACGCTCGCGGGCCTGCCCGACTGGCGTGAGCCGCGCCGGTTGCTGACGCAGTGCCGCATCGCCGTGGTCCCTCGGGAAGGCCACCCGGTGCCGACGTCGGACTGGCTGTCCGGCCACTTTGCAGACCTCGAGGGACGCTTCGATCTGCTCGACGGACCGCGGCTCGGGATCTCCTCGACGGACATCCGCGCACGGGTGACCGCTGGCCGGTCCATCCGCTACCTCGTGCCCGAGGCAGTCGAGCGGCATATCACCGATCATCATCTGTACGCCCGCGCCGATCGTGCGGGCTGACGACCACCCGAGGACCGACCGCCCGTGACCAAGTCCACGCCCAAATTGAGTGCCTCCGATCCTGCCAGCGCATCGCCCGCCGCCGGGGCGGCCCGGGTGTCTCCACCTGCAGTTTCGATCGCTGACTCCGCCGAGTTGGAGAAGCCGACCTCGGACGGCATGCCGCGTCGAGCAAGGACGGTCTCGAAGGCGCGCAAGGCCGCCGCGGATGCTGACCGAACGTCGCTCGAGATCGCCCGCCGAATCGTGGAGCTGGCCGAGGACAAGAAGGCCGCCGACATCGTGCTGCTCGACCTTCGGGAGCTGACCACCCTGGCCGACTACTTCGTGGTCTGCTCGGGCGGCTCCGAGCGCCAGCTCGGGGCGATTGCCGACGGGATCATCGGCGGCATGCGTGATGAGAAGATCAGACCGTATGGCCGCGAAGGCACGCCGGCCTCCCACTGGGTGCTGGTCGACTTCGGGATCGTGATCGTCCATGTGTTCACGCCGCCAGAGCGTGACTTCTATCAGCTTGAGAAGCACTGGTCCGAGGCCAAGACCGTCCTTCGGGTCCAGTAGCGGCCGCCGAGCGTACCGGGGGCTTCCGGTACCCTCGGGTCATGTCTTGCGTGGGCGCTCGCACGCACCATCGCCGCATGACCTCTATTCGCGAGCGTTGTCCGGCTTGCCAGCGCCGCCTGATCACGACTCGATTCGATACGGCGTTCCGAATGCCCGATCAGTCGGAGCGCCTGTGCTTCGCGATCCCGGGTGGCCTGTGCGAGGACTGCCACCAGCTGTACATCGATCCGGATCTCATCGAGCTGCTGGATCTGTCCAACGGTCGCTGCACCTTTGCGATCGAAAGCGACCTCGTGATCCAGGAGCAGGCCTGGTCGGCCTGATCCCCGCGGGCCTCAGGCACCCGCCCCCACCCGGTCGGATACCCACAGGTCGAACGCCAGCCTGATCTGGCCGTCTCCGGCCGACACCCCGCCGACACCCTTGACCCGCGCGTCCAGCTCGAGCAGGCCCTCGAGGGCAGCGGCCAGCTCCGCGACCGTCCACCCGACAGCCTGCCGGGCGAGCGTCTCGGCCCGGAACGGCTGCAGTCGCATCGATCGGACCAGGGATCCAGGGGCTTCCCCCGCCGCCAGACGATCCGCAATCTCGATCAGCTCGCGCAGCCGTCGGTGCAGGACGGCGAGGAGGACCGGTTCCGGGGTCTCGTCCAGGAGTCGCTCCAGCAATTCCAGTGCCCGCGACCGCTGGCGCATCCCGACCGCGTCCACGAACCCCCAGATCGTGCCGGGGACCGCCTCCGGTACGAGTGCCCGGACGTCATCCACCGTGACCGGCGCCTGCCCTTCGGGGGACGAGCCGGGCGCGGTCGCATGCAGGAGGGCCAGCTTCTCGAGCTCCTGAACGGCCAGGCGTCCCTGATGCCGTCGATCGACGTCGCCCTCGCGGACGAACCCGCCGACACGCGTCGCGAGCTCACGCGCGGTCCCGGGCCCGAGGGCGATCTGCCGTTCCCGGGCGCGAGCCTCAATCCAGGCCGCCAGCCCGCCCTCGCGGGGAGCCTCGAACCGTCGGACCTCGCCACCGGCGGCACGGATGGCGTCGGCCAAGGCCTTCGCCGGCGGGTCCTTCTTGCCCGAATCGGTCTCCTCGGCCACCACCAGACCGTTGCCGTCGGCCATCAAGTCGATCGTTTCGACCAGGAAGTCGCGATCGGCGCCCTTGCGGACCAGCTGGAAGGCGTTCGAGAGGATGGCCAGGGTCCCGGATCCGAACATCGTTCCCGTTGACAGGCGGGTCCGCAGGTCACCCAGTAGTCGTGTCGCATCGCCCGCGTCGGCCCGGATGCGCCATCGTTCTGGGG
>JBKKBB010000193.1:0-2918 GCA_046714395.1 Candidatus Limnocylindrales bacterium
GGCGACAAGGTCATTGCCAACGTCGAGCGCGTGATTGTCGGCAAGCACCGAGAGGTTCGACTCGCGCTCGTCGCGCTCCTGAGCCGAGGCCACCTGCTCATCGAAGACGTGCCGGGCACCGGCAAGACGGTACTTGCGAAGGCCATCGCCAAGAGCCTCGGCTGCTCGTTTCGGCGTATTCAGTTCACCCCGGACCTCCTCCCGTCCGACGTGACCGGTATGTCCATCTACAACCAGAAGACCCAGGAATTCGAGTTCCGGGCCGGCCCGATCATGAGCCAGGTCGTGCTCGCCGACGAGATCAATCGGGCGACCCCCAAGACGCAATCGTCGCTGCTCGAGTGCATGGAAGAGCGACAGGCCACCGTTGACGGGACCACCTGGCCGATGCCCGATCCGTTCCTCGTGATCGCAACCCAGAACCCGATCGAATACGAGGGGACGTTCGCGTTGCCGGAAGCCCAGCTGGACCGGTTCATGCTGAGGATTCGGCTTGGCTACCCGCAGCTGGTCGAGGAGATCCTCATCCTCGATGAACAGAAGCGCGAGCATCCGATCGACGCGCTGGACGAGGTGCTCTCGGTGGAGGGGCTGCGGGAGCTCCAGGGGGCCGTCCGAGAGATCTACGTGGACGCATCGGTGGCCGACTACATCGTCCGCCTCGTCAGCGCCACGCGCACGCACCCCGATGTCTACCTTGGCGCGTCGCCGCGCGGTTCGATCGCCCTGTATCGGGCCGGCCAGGCGTTGGCAGGCCTGCTCGGCCGCGACTACGTCCTCCCGGACGACGTGAAGGCCCTGGCCGAGGCCGCGCTGGCCCACCGGCTGATCATCAAGACGAGTTCCTCCATCCACGACGTTCAGGCCGCTCAGGTCGTGGCCGAGCTGCTTGAGTCCACGCCGGTCGAGGGGGTCACGCCGACGGGATCCGGCGGCCTCCACGGGGGCCCGCGCGCGGTCAAGGCGCACGCAGGAAGCGCGGAAGGCTGACCGGCCGCCGAGCGCACCGGTGTAGGGCTCAATGGTCCGACGACTGCAGCTGCTGCTGATCGGGACGATCCTCGTGATCGCCGCGTTTTCGACCGGCCTGCCGTTCCTGTTCTACCTGGTCTATCTGGCCATCTTTGTGGTCGGCGGGTCCTACGTCCTGACCCGGCTTGGGCTCTCGGATCTCGAAGCGGGCTACGCGGTCAACCAGCTGTCCGGTCATGTCGGCGACCGTCTCCGCGTCACCTACACGGTGCGCAACACGAGTCGCGTTCCGAAACCATGGCTGGAGATCCACAATCCGACCTCGCTGCCTGCCGGACTTCCGGGCCGCGCGATCAGTCTCGGAGCACGGACGGAGCGGTCCTGGCTGGTCCGGACGCCGTTGACGCGGCGTGGCCACTTCCGGATCGATCCGCTCCAGATCCGGACCGGCGATCCATTCGGGCTGTTCGAGTCGTCCGCCGGGGTTGGCGCCGGCGTGACCGCGGTGGTCTATCCGCGGATCGACGCCCTGCCCCTCTGGCGCCTGCCGGCCGCCAGCGTGGACGGCAGTCACGCCATGCCGGAGCGAACGCTGCAGACCTCCCCCCTGGCGACGACCGTCCGGCCGTGGGCCCCCGGTGACGCCTTCAACCGGATCCACTGGAAGTCGACCGCGCGCCACGGCGAGATCCAGGTAAAGGAGTTTGAACTCGAACAGACGGCGGATGCCTGGATCGTCCTGGATCTGGATCGGGACGGCCACGTCGGCCACGGAGACGATTCGACCGTCGAAGTCGCCGTCCGCGCGGCTGCGTCGGTTGCGGACAAGGCGATCCGCGAGCATCGCGCGGTCGGTCTGACCGTGAATGCCCATCGCCTGGCCCAGCTGCCACCCGACCGCGGGGCACGTCAGCAACTCAAGATCATGCAGCTGCTTGCTGCGGTGGAAGGCGATGGCGCCACGCCACTGGCCGAGTCGCTGATCTCGACGATCCCGCGGATCCGTCGTGGCCTGACCGTCGTGGTGATCACGCCGGCCCTCGGGACAGGCTGGGTCAAGCCGTTGGCCGCGCTACGCTCTCGGGGCGTCGGCTGCGTCGCGATCACCTTCGACATCGGCGCGTTCCAGCAGGCGGCCGGTGACGAGGAGCGGCGTTTGGCCGGCTTGCCGGCGGCTCGGCCGGACCCGGACGCGAAGCTGATCCTGGCTCGCCGGACACGCCTGCTCCGGCACGCCCTGTCCGAGTTCGGCGCCACGGTCCACACGATTGCGCCGGGCGGACAGCTCGGGGAGTACCTGGCGGGATGACCGTCCGCGATCCGACCAGGTCCTGGAGCCGAGATGGCGGCTGGGCGCGCCGCATGTTCGACGGACCTGCGGAGGGGTGGGTGACCCTGGCGGCCGTTGCGCTGATGGTCCTCTCTCTGGCCTGGTCCATCGACGACGCGAAATGGGTACGCGGCATCGGGTCACTCACCGATTTCCTGCCCAGCATCGGTTTTGCCGGGATCACGGTCGGCATGCTCGGGGCCAAGCTCAGCTGGGGGCGCTGGACGACGCAACTCCTGGGTGTCGCATCTGCGGCGCTGGTGCTGCCGGTCGTGGCCGGCGGCATCGTCCTTGGAGATACCGTGGCCGGAATCGGCCCTGCCGCGCTGACGGCTCGGTATCGCGAAACGGCCGAGATCCTCGCGCGCGTGTGGGTGGACCTCGCCATCCGTGGCCTTCCGCTGACCTCCGAGTACGGGCACTACTTCCTCGCCTTCGGGGCAGTCCTGTGGGCCGCCGGCCAGTACGCCGCCTACGGCGTGTTCGGACACCGGCGGCCACTCGATGTGGTCATCGTGCTGGGACTGCTCCTTCTTGCCAACATGGCCTTGACCCGAAACGACCAGCTCCACCTCATCGTCCTGTTCTCGCTGGCCGGCCTCGTCCTGCTCACGAG
>JBKKBB010000194.1:0-20631 GCA_046714395.1 Candidatus Limnocylindrales bacterium
CCGGCACCGCGGTCACGACCCTGCCGACGGGCTCGGTGATCACGTATGCGGACGTGGTGCCCGGCGGCGCCTGGTCCGCGACCTGTGGCTCGCTGGTCAGCGGATCGACCTGGTATGCCATCTCCGCCGTCAACGAGACGCCGGTGTCCGCGCTGTATGGCGCCTCGGTGGCCTACGCCGCAGCCGGCCTGTTCCGGGCGGTCGATGCCTCGACATTCGTCGAAGGCGTGGATGTATCCAAGTGGCAGGGTTCGATTGACTACGCGGCCGTACGGAACGCGGGGAAGCGCTTCGTCATCGCCAAGGCAACCGAAGGCATCGGCTTCCTCGATCCCACGTATCAGGCCAACAAGTTTGGAGCAAGCTCGGCCGGCCTCGCGATGACGGCGTATCACTTCGCGCGTCCGGACCTCAACCCGGCCAATCCCCAGGGTGAAGCCGACTGGTTCGTCGACAACCTGGGGCTCATTCCGGGGATGCTCGTCCCAGCGCTCGACCTCGAGGTGGCCGTGACCCTGAGCGCGCCCGACCTTCAGGGCTGGGTGATGGGGTGGCTCGAGCGCGTCTACGCACGGACCGGCGTCCGCCCGATGATCTACGCGAGCCCGTCGTACTGGAAGAAATACCTGGCGGACACGACCATCTTTGCCGACCAGGGTTACGCGATGCTGTGGGTCGCCCACTGGCTTGCGGCCGGCCCGACCGTTCCTGCGAACAACTGGTCGAATCGGGGCTGGACGTTCTGGCAGTACACGAACTGTGGGTACGTCCCGGGGATCATTGGTTGCGTTGACCTCGACCGCTTCAACGGTCCGGACCTGACGCCCGTAACCTATGGTGCCGACTTCGCGGTGTCGGCGTCCCCAGCAACCCTCACGGCATCAATCGGGACGGCCACGACGTTTACGCTGAGCTTCTCGCGAACGTTCGTGACATCACCAATCCAGTTGACCGTGGCGGGCCTTCCTGCCGGGGCAACCGCAACATGGGGCGCCTCGTCCGTTACGGACGCGTCGACGACGCTCACCGTGACGAGCTCGCTGAACGGTTGGGTAACGCCCTCGGGCAGCTACCCGCTCACGATCACGGCCACCACCGGCACACTGGTGCGGACAGCGACGACCGCCCTGGTGCTGGTCGACCCCGCCCCTCCCGTGGTCACGGCACCCACCTACCAGCTCAGCTACCCGGCCAAGCTGGGCACGACGATCCCCATTCGCACCGACTGGTCGGCCGCGGATCCGGACGGCGTCAGCTCCTACGCTCTTCAGCGCCAGGTTGTTGACGGGACCTGGCAGGACGTGGCCCTCCCAGCGGCGACCGCGACGTCGGTCGCTGAGTCGGTGTCGATCGGGAGCACCTTCCGGCTGGCAGCACGCGCAACCGACGCTGCGGGGTACCAGAGCGACTGGGCACCTGGATCGGAGGCCGCAGTTGGCCTGAGCGAACAAACGAGCAAATCCGTCGTCTACTCCGGAACATGGGCGACGTCCACGACGAAGTACGCGTCGGGCAACACCCTCAAATACGCCACGCGATCCGGGGCGTCGGCGACGTACAGCTTCACCGGTTCGGGCGTTGCCTGGGTGGCCTATCGCGGGCCCAACCGTGGTTCGGCCAAGGTCTACATCGACGGCGTCTTCAAGAAGACCATCAGCCTCTACGCGCCCACCTACGGCGCCAAACAGATCGCGTTCGCCTTCAACTGGCCGTCGAGCGGAGCGCACAAGATCAAGATCGTCGTCGTCGGGACCCGCGGCCACCCGCGCGTCGACGTGGACGCGTTCATCCGCCTCACGCTCCGCTAGCCGCGAGTCGCTACGCCGCCCGGGATCGGGCACACTGCGCGGATGCCGACCAAGATCATCCTTGACGTTGATACCGGGACCGATGATGCCGTCGCGCTGATGGTGGCCGCCCTGTCCCCGGACATCGAGCTGGTCGGCGCGACGACGGTGAACGGCAATACCGCCGTCCACAACTGCACCCAGAACACGCTGCGCGTCTTCGACTGGATCGGGATGCCGGACATTCCGGTCCATCAGGGCATGACCCGGCCGCTCGCCCGAGACCAGATGGTCCAGCGCAACCCCGCGGTGCGCATTCATGGCGACCTGCTGGACCTGGTCCCGGCCCGGACTGCCAGGCTTCGGCCGGGCCACGCCGTGGACTGGCTGATCGACACCTACCTGGCCTCGGACGGCGACATCACGCTGGTCCCGGTAGGCCCGCTGACGAATGTTGCGCTGGCGCTTCAGAAGGAGCCCCGGATCCTCGAGCGAATCCCCGAGATCGTGATCATGGGTGGGGCGCACGACCACGGGAACGCGACGGCGTCTGCCGAGTTCAACATCTGGCTGGATCCCGAGGCGGCGCGGATCGTGGTCAACTGCGGCCGGCCGATCCGGATGGTGCCGCTCGATGCCACCCATCGGGCCCTCGTGTCTCTCGACGACTGCCGTGCGCTCCGGGCCCTGGGGACGCCGGCAGCCGAGGCCGCCGCCCGCTTCGTGGAGAAACGGATCGAGGGCTACGATGCGACCCAGCCGATGCACCGTGCCAATGCCGCACCGGTCCACGATGCGCTGGCGGTCTGCGCCGTCATCGATCCGTCGGTCCTCACGACCGCGTTCATTCCCGTCGATGTGGAGACCGATGCCGAGCTCTCGGTCGGACGGACGGTTTGCGACTTCCGGTTCCGCAGCGGGCGCCCCGCCAACATCCATTTCGCCATGGATGCCGACGAGCCCAAATTCGTCCGGATGCTGATGGAAATCCTCGCCCGAACCGCGTAACGGCGCGGGCGACGCTCGCCGTCTGCAGGCTCCGGGCCGGACCGGTTAGATTCGCCGCATGCCCTTCCGCGCCGATCCCTGGCTGCATGTCATCGCCGGCTGCATGTCCTCGGGCAAAACGGACGAGTTGCTTCGACTCCTGCGTCGAGCTGAGGTCGCCCGTCGACGGATCCTGCTCGTCCGGCCGGCTATCGACAGCCGGACTCCCGGCGAGTACGCGGAAAGTCGATCCAAGGCCCGATTCCCATCCGTCATGGTCAATCGCGACGAGCCATCGGGCGTCCTCGCCCTGGCGCGGGAGCGCGATGCCGACATGGTCGGCATCGAAGAGGGCCAGTTCTTCGACAGTCAACTCGTCGACGTGGTCCTGGCCCTGCGCGATAGCGGAAGGCACGTCATTGCGAGCGGCCTCAATCTCGACTTCGCCGGGCGACCGTTCGGTCCGATGCCCACCCTGCTCGCGCATGCGGACGCCGTGACGATGCTCACCGCTATCTGCGTGGTGTGCGGCGACCCGGCCACGCGCACGCAGCGACTGGTCGGCGGTCGGCCAGCCGCCATCGATGATCCCCTCGTGGTCATCGGCGGCTTCGACGACGCGGCGGCCGAGACCTACGAGGCTCGTTGCCATCGCCATCACGAAATCGCCGAGGCCCGGGGTCGAAGCGGCGCGACCGAGGCGGTCGCATCACCAGTCGACGATGCGACCACCGGCGGCCGGTTGAAGGTCGGGCCGGGAGACGATCCCCTCGCTTGAACGATGCCGTCCGCGCGTCTCGGCGCGACCCGGCGACCCTGCTACTCGACGATCCCGCTGTATTCCAGGCGCCAGATTGTCGTGATGTCGTGGGCCGTGATCCAGACGGCAACGTCGTCCGCGGCGACGCTGCCGCTCCCGGCAGACGGCGTGTAGCGCTCGATGATTTCGTTGCTGCTCGGGTCGATCCGGAACAGGAGGGTCCGACTGCCACGCAACCAGACCGACCCGCCACCGACGGCGATGTCGCCGCCCTGCACCTGTTCGCCGAGTTCGATCGTGGCCGTCACCGCATTTGAGTCGGGATCCACCCGGCTCACCGTTCCGCCGAGCTGGTCCATCGTCCAGAGCGCCCCTTCACCGACGGCGATGAACTGCGGCCTGTCTCCGACCCTGATCGTGGCGATGAGCGCGCCCGTCCCGGGATCAATGCGATGGATGCTGTCGATCGTCGGGTCGGATACCCACACTGCCCCGAGGCCCGCTCGGACGGCAGTCGGAGACCCGGGGAGCGGGAAGCGTCCGGTCACGGTGTTCGTCGCCGGGTCCACGCGAACCAACTCGCGGCTGGACGCCCCGACGATGATCCAGACCGCTCCCTCGCCCGCCCCGACGGACGCCTCAGGCTCCTGGATGCGCCCACCGACGTCGATGAGCGTCACGGACCCCGACTCCGGATCGATACGCGCGAGGCCGGCTCCGGCGCATGTCGCCGTCCAGGCCGCCCCGAACCCGGTGTCGAGGGCCTCGCACGACTCGCCCGGGATGGTGATCGAGTCGATGAGGGCTCCGCTGATGCCATCGAACCGTCCTACTCCCTTGCCGACGCCGGAGGCGAAGGCGTAGCCGTCAGCCAGCACGATGAAGTCCGGGCTCGGCCGTGCATCGATCACGGTTGCCGTCGTCTGGTTGAGGTCGATCGGGTGCGGGAGCAGCAGCGTCGGCTCGGGCGTTGACGTTTTGCCCGGTTCCGCCGTCGGGGTGCCGGTCGGGCCCGCCGTCGGGGTTGTGCTCGGGGTTGCCGCCGGCGGTTGGCTCACGGTCGGAGCCGCAGAGGTGCATCCGCTGGAGGCCAGCGACAGCAGCAGAACACCGATTGTGAAGCGAGACATTCGCGTGGTCCTCCGTGATTCGACTGTCAGCCGGGTCCGTGCCCGATCTCCTCGGGCTCGTCGTACCACGGAACCACGTCGCCGACCCGAGCGCGAAGTCGCCAGCCAAGCGGTTTTGGAGCGCCGTCGATCGCAGCGCGAATCGCCCCGAGCTGGTCCGCTGGACTGTGCCTGCCTGGCGACCCGGTTTCGAGCTCGTCCGCCCTCAGATCCGTACCGAGGAGACTGTCGAGGCGCTCCAGATTTCCCGTGACGGTGCGCCACCAGCCCCAGTCGTGGGCGGTGATCGCCACGATCCGATCCAGGTTGATGCCGAGACGATCGTCCGTCAGCAGGTCGTGCTCGCGCACGAGGATCAGGATGTCGAGCAGGTCCTTGCGATTGATCTTGATGATCTGGAGCTTGGAGAGCAGGAGATCGGAGCGCGGCAGCGTCAGGGGATCGAGGTGCAGCCGGTCCCCGAAGTCGAATTGGTGGCACATTTCCAGGCGCTCGACGAGGACGTCCACCGGCCGGCCAGTTCGCCGATCCGTGAAGTAGAGCTGCTTGTGCCCGTGGAGCGCATTCTGCTGCCGGTCCGGCTCGTACCCGGAGGCTTCAAGCAGGTTGCTCAGGGCACGCCGGTCTCGCGTCCGCGTTGCGAGGTCGATGTCGCGCTGCGGACGCTCGACCGCTGCCGTCCAGGACGGGACCTGGGCGTGGAAAGCGAGCCCGCCGAGGAGCCGTACCTTGAGATTCAGGGCTTCACCAAGCGCGACAAGCCGCCGAGCTTCGGCGAGCGGATCATCGAGCGTCTGCGCGTCGGTCATCGGCGCGACGAGTATACGGGCGCCCAGCGCGTCACCGGGACCTCGCCGAGGCGTCGTGAGGCCGCTACCATCACAGCACCCGACCGCGCCGGGCGCGTCCCGGCTGAGGAGAACGGCATGCCGCGCTACGTTCCCGAGGACTCCATGCAGAGCCCGCGTTTCACGGGCCCCACCACGTTCGCGCGGCTCCCGCATGTGACGTCGCTCGACGACGTTGACCTCGCGGTGATCGGGGTTCCATTCGACACCGGAGTGACCTACCGGGTCGGCGGGCGTTTTGGCCCGAGTGCCGTGCGCACGGCCAGCGTGATGCTCCGCCCATATAACGCCAATCTCGATGTCTCGCCGTTCGAGATCCTGTCGTGCGTCGATTACGGCGACGTGGCCATCGTTCCGGGCTACACGGAGCGAAGCTACGCAGCCATCGAGGCCGCCGTAGCGCCGATCGTCGAAGCCGGAGTGGTTCCCCTGCTGATCGGCGGCGACCATGCCTGCACGCTGCCGCACCTGCGGGCAACCAGGTCCCGAGGACCGGTCGCCGTCATCGACTTCGATTCGCACACCGACGCGTGGGACAGCTACTTCGGGGAAAAGCACAACCACGGGACGTGGATGCGCCGGGCGATCGAGGAAGGGCTGGTCGATACGGCCCACTCGATCGAGGTTGGACTCCGGGGCTCGCTCTACGGCCCGGAAGACTGGACTGGTTTGCGGACCGAGCTTGGCCTGGACTTCCTGACCACGGAGGACGTCTTTCGCATGGGTCCGGCCGCAGTCGCGGCCAGGATCCGGAAGCGGGTCGGCAATCGACCCGCCTACATCAGCTTCGACATCGACGTTGTTGATCCGGCGTTTGCGCCAGGCACCGGCACGCCCGAGGCAGGTGGGCCCTCTGCGCACGACATGCTGGCGATCGTTCGAGCGCTCCTCGAGATAGATTTCGTCGGGTTCGACGTGGTCGAGGTGATTCCGGCCTATGACCCGGCCGGTCAGACCGCGACGCTGGCGGCCAACCTCGCCTACGAGATGCTGTCCCTGGTCGCCCTCCGGCGACGCGGTGCGCGGCCGACGGAGACCGCACACGGAGCTCCGGCGGGTCGCCCCGTGGAGGGTCGTTGAGCCTTCCCGATGCCGAAGACAAAGGGTATCTATAGGTCAGGACCGCTCAAAATGCCGATCCAATCGTGAGCCCCGACGTCGCCAGCGGTTCCTCGTTTGCATGGCCGCCCGGCTCTCGGGCCGCCGCCGCGTTCACGTTCGATCTCGATGCCGAAAGCGTGATCCTCGTGGACGCTCCCGAAGCTGCCGGCCGGCTCTCGGTCATGACGCACCAGGCATACGGCCCACGCACGGGCGTGCCGCGCATCCTGCGGATCCTGGACCGGCAGGGCATTCAGGCGACATTCTTCATCCCGGGCTACACCGCCGAGCGCTGGCCGGGCGCGGTGCGGTCCATTCGGGACGCCGGCCACGAGATCGCCCACCACGGCTACCTCCACGAGCAGGTCTCTACCGTGTCGCCCGAGGAGGAAGAACGACTGCTGCTGCGCGGGCTGGAGGCACTCGACAGTGTGGCCGGAGTCCGACCGATCGGCTGGCGAGCGCCGATGTGGGAGGCGAGCCACGCCAGCCCCGGGATCCTGGCGCGCCACGGATTTCTGTATGACTCGAGTCTCATGGATGCGGATCATCCCTATCGAGTCGCCGTCGGCCCGGAGCCCGATGCGCCGAGCATCGTGGAGCTACCGGTCCACTGGGGCCAGGATGACTGGGAGCAGTACGTCTACCTGCCCGGTCTGTCCGGATCCGGGCTGATCGAGAGCCCGAGCAAGGTCCTGGACCTGTGGACCCTTGAGCTGGACGCCTTGGCCAGCGAAGGCGGCCTGTTCGTCCTGACGAACCATCCGTTCGCGAGCGGACGACCATCGCGGGCAGCGACCCTCGAACGGCTCATCGAGCACGCTCGTTCGATCGATGGGCTCTGGATCGCCTCGGCCGGCGAGATTGCGGCGCACGTCGACACGCTGCCGCTCGTGCCCGTCTACCACGACCGGCCCGTCATACCGTGAAACACCGGTTGACAATCTTCTACGCCACCGACATCCATGGGTCGGAGCGCGTCTTTCGAAAGTTCCTCAACGCGGCCTCGTATTACGCTGCCGACGCCCTCATCTTCGGTGGGGATATCACGGGCAAGGCGCTGGTGCCGATCGTCGAGGTGACCCCGGGCCGGTTTCAGGCCAGCCTCTTCGGGCGTGTCCATGCCGTCGAGGCGGGCACCGGCCTGGACGAGCTCGAGGACCGCATCCGCACGAACGGGTTCTACCCGTTCCGGACTTCACCGGACGAGGCGGCGCAGCTCGCCGACCCGGTCAACTTGCGAGCGGCGTTCACGAGGGTCATGACCGAGACCGCCGAACGGTGGATAAGCCTGGCCGACGAGCGGCTGCGGGCCGCCGGAATCCCCGCGCTCATGATGCCCGGCAATGACGATGAGCCGATGGTCAAGGACCTCCTCGCCCAGGGCGAGTGGATCGTCGATGCGGAAGGCAGACGCGTCGAATTGGAGGGGTACCAGGTCATCAGCTACGGCTATTCGACGACGACGCCCTGGCACAGCCCGCGGGAGGTGACCGAGGCGGGCATGGCGGCCGCCCTCGGGGATTTGACCGCCCAGTTGGCCGACGGGCAACCCACGATCTTCAATCTTCACGATCCGCCGCACGGCTCTGGTCTCGACCTGGCGCTCAAGCTCACCGCCGACCTCCGCGTCGAGGCGGGTGGCGGGCAGCCCCTGGTCGAGCCAGTCGGGAGTACCGCGGTGCGGGCGGCGATCGAGCGCGTGCAGCCGGTCCTGTCGCTGCACGGCCATATCCATGAGTCCAAGGCGGCCGGGAAGATCGGCCGCACAACGGTCGTCAACCCAGGCAGCACGTACGGCGAGGGGACCCTGCAGGGGGTCCTGGTCACCCTCGAGAAGGGCACGGTGAAGGGGCACCAGTTCGTATCCGGCTAGACCATGATCGGGCGATGCCCGCAAACCATCGGAGCGCGGCCGGCGGGCCGCCAAACTCAGACGAGAGGAGAGGAGATGGCAACCATCCCGGGTCTCTATCAGCGCCAGGCGACCGGCCTCGTTCGGGAGGCCGGCACATGGAGCACGCTGGTCTACAACATCAACTTCGTGAGCATCGGGCTGATGATGATGTTTGCCCTGCAACTCGAACCGGCGTTCTACCCCGGTGGGAACATCATCGGGAGCTATCTATTGTCGCTGGTGATCGTGCTCCCGACGAGCCTCGTCTTCGCGATGCTCGCGGCGGCCATGCCTCGCTCAGGCGCGGATTATGTTTATGTCAGCCGGATCCTGGGTCCCCGCCTGGGGATGATGTCGAGCTGGATCAACACCGTCTGGTGGTTCATCTACGGTGGGGTCCCGTCGGCGTTCTTCGCCCGCTACGGCCTGGGCCCACTGTTTCGCAGCCTCGGCCTCATCGGCGGGAACGAGACGTTCCTCGACATCGGCAACTGGTTCGTCACCCCGGAGGGGACGATCATCACGGGCCTCGTCCTGCTGGCCGCGCTGGTGGCGATCTTCAGCCTGGGGCTGAACGCGTACTTCCGCGTCCAGAACGTCCTGTTCGGGATCGCCGTCGTCGGACTCGGGCTGGTTGCCCTCGTCATGCTGACCAGCGGGGGCCAGACATTCGTCGACAACTTCAATCGCTTCTGGGATCCGTCCACGGGCCTGACCGGCACCCACGCTGCCGTGATTGCCACCGCGACGGCTGATGGCTTTGCCGAGGCCCCGACCGACTTCTATTGGACGCTGATCCCGATCACCTGGATCTATCTGGAGCTCGTGTTCAACCAATCGTCGGCGTATATCGGTGGGGAAGTCAAACGTGCCAGCCGGATCCAGCTGTGGTCCATGCCGATCGCCGCGATGACCTCGATCGGTATTGCGATCGTCCTGACCTGGATCATCCAGAGCGCGGTCGGGACCACGTTCCTTGGCGTTGTTGGCTGGGATCCGTACGTCTCGAACGTTCTCGGGCAGCCATATCCAATGCCCTTCTCGGAAATTGCGGCGTACGCGTCGGGCAACCTCGCGGTCGCCCTGATCGTGGGCGTCGGGTTCGTCTTCTGGAGCTACACCTGGCTTCCGGGCCAGATCCTGAATGCCTCGCGCAACCTGCTCGCCTACGGCCTCGACGGCGTCCTGCCGGCACGCTTCGCATCGGTCAGTGAGCGCTACCACACGCCGGTCTTCTCGCTCGTGGTGGTCGGCCTGATGAGCGCCCTTGCCCTGTACGTCTACGCGACGAACCCGGACTTCACCACGCTCGTGGGGATCGTCGCCTTCATCGTCAGCTTCATGATCGTGTCGATCTCAGCCATCGCCTTCCCGTATCGTCGCCCGGCGATGTGGGAGTCCTCGCCGATCGCCTGGCGATTTGCAGGCCTGCCCGTGATCTCCGTGGTCGGCGTCCTCAGTTTCATCGCGCTATGTATCGCGATGTGGGCGTATTTCAACGATCCCCTTTCCGGCGTCAACATCCTCGACGGGCTGTCCCTCAAGCCAATCACCGGCGAAGACGGCAACCTGACCAAGGACTTCGCCCGGTTCCTGATTGCGTCCGGCACCGTTGCATCCGGGCTCGTGATCTTCGAGATCTCGCGGATCATCCGCGCCGGACGGGGCATCCGGTTGGAGGCGAACTATGGAGAAATCCCCATCGAGTAGCTGAAGACATCTTCGGCTGCGTCATCGGCGCAGCCAAGACAGGGTTGGCAAGCCCGGGAGGGAAGGCTGCCCGGGCCTGCCAACTTGAAACCGACGAAAGTCCGCCGAACTGGGCCGCTTGACACAATCCGTTGACGGCGCAACCATTTGCGTGATCACGCAACCGAGCCGGCCAGAAACGTCCGGCGAGCAACCGGGCGGCTTGCAGCCGCCAGACAGGAACTGCGCTCGTGCCCGCCATTACCGTCGACGACGTCACCGTCCTGCCCCGGATTCCGGAGCCGGATCCGCTCGTGGCACGCCAGCGAGCCGTCCAGAGTGTGACCCTCGCGCCAAAGGGCTTCGAGGGCGAGGGATTTCCCGTTCGGCGTGCGTTCGCGGGCGTCGACCTCGCAGATCTGGATCCGTTCATCCACCTCGACCAGATGGGGGAGGTCGACTACGCGCCGGGGGAGCCGAAGGGCACGCCCTGGCATCCGCACCGCGGTTTCGAGACGGTCACGTACATGATCGACGGTGTGTTCGAGCACAACGACTCCAACGGCGGGGGCGGGGTCATCACCAACGGCGACACGCAGTGGATGACTGCGGGTGCCGGAATCCTGCACATCGAGAAGCCACCGGAGTGGCTCGTGATCAAGGGCGGTTTGTTCCACGGCTTCCAGCTCTGGGTAAACCTTCCCGCCACGCAGAAGTTCTCCGCGCCCCGGTATCAGGACATCCGCGCATCGGAAGTTGGCCTCGGTTCATCCCCGGATGGTGGCGCACTGGTCCGGGTCATCGCCGGTGACCTTGGCGGCCTGGCCGGTCCGGGTTCCACGTATACGCCGATGACGCTGGTGCACGCGACGCTGAGTCCCGGCGCACGCCTGTCACTGCCGTGGCGCGCCGATTACAACGCGTTGGCCTATGTAATGGCGGGCCTCGGGACCGTCGGCGATGCCGGTGCCGCGCGAGCCGGCGGGTCCGGCAGGTCCAGCCACGGGTTCGGATCCGAGGCCGTGCCGGTCCGGACGGGCCAGCTGACCGTCTTCGGGGCGGGCGACGCCCTGACGATCTCGGCGCTCCCGCTCGGCCGACAGGAATTGCGGAGCCCCAACCTCGACGTGCTCATCCTGGGTGGACGACCGATCCGTGAACCGGTTGCGTGGATGGGACCGTTCGTGATGAACACCCGCGAGGAGCTCATGCAGGCGGTCACCGACTATCAGGCCGGCCGCCTGGGCACCATCCCCGCGATCCACGGCGCCCCGACCACGATCCAGGAGCGCTGAGAAGCGAACCGTCGCATCGGCGCGGGTCGGGGCCAGTTGCGCCGGTCAGGCGATGGCCCAGTCCTCGATGCTCCAGCCGCGCCGATTCGCCTGACGGCGGAGTCGAGCGTCGGGGGTGACGACTCGGGGGAGCCCGACGCGTTCAAGCAGCCCGATGTCGGCGTGGCTGTCGGTGTAGAAGTAGCTCGCGTCGAGGTCGACGTCGTGCTCGACTGCGAAGCGCTCCGCGAGCGAGACCTTCCCATCGCCGGCACAGGCGGGTGCGACGTGGCGACCGGTGAGCAGGCCACCCTCCTCCTCGAACACGGTGCACACGACGTACTTTATCCCGAGCATGTCGGCGAGTGGCTCGAGGGTGTAGCGCGTGCCGGAGGACATGAGGGCAACGATATGCCCGGCTTCGAGGTGTTCTTCAACGCGCGTCCGGCCCGCGGGGCGAACGAACCTGGCCATCTCGGCCTCGAACCACTTGCGCATTTCGGACTCGGCCCGCGCGACGGGAGTGCCGGCGTACGCCGTCGCGACCCGCCCGATCAGCGATTCCTGATCGACGACGAGCAGTCGGTATCGAAACATCCAGAATGCGGCTCGGAGCATGTCCATCGTGGAGAGCAGCCCGACGCGCCGCTGGTGGCGAGCCCATTGCAGGCCCGTATTGGCGTCAAGCAGGGTATGGTCCACGTCAAAGAATGCGGCAACACGGGTTCCGGTCATCGGCGAAGGGTACGCCACGATGAAGAAACAGCCTTTCATCGCGCCAGCCCAGCGCGCGCGACCGGACTCCCGACGCGGATTCCATCAGGACCTGGAGACAGCAATGACCGATCGACCAGCGCAGATCATCGATCCCATCTGTGGCATGACCGTAGACGTGGCACGAGCCGAAGCCAGCGGCCTGCTCGTGGAATACGACGGACGGACGTACGGGTTCTGCCGCGACGGCTGCCGTCGTGCGTTCCTCGAGGATCCTGCCCGGGCAGCGGCCGATGCCGTTGCGGCTGCTGACACCACGGCAGTGATCGTGACGGCCTCCACGGAACTACCGGTCATCGACGAGGGCATGCGCCGCTGGTACGAGAGCTGCTCCTGCTGCCTGAGTGATGCGTTTCCGGCGATCAAGGCACAACTGGACGCGGAGCGCGCCGCCACTGCCAAGGCGCCAATCGGTGCCGGGATCTGCGAGGTTGCCGAGGCAGAGGTCGAGCCGGTTCACGCCCACTGAACCTGGACCTGACCGGGACACAAACCGGGTTGGCGCCCCGCCGCGGGCCTACACGATAAACGTCGGTCCTGTGTGGATCCAGCGATCGAGCTGCATCGACAGGTGCATCGGCGAGCACCTTGATGTAGAACGGGTCGATCTTGAATCCGCGCGCGAGCAGGTGTCGGACCGCCACGTTGTTGTCCATCGGCACGCTGAAGTAGAGCTCCTCGAAGCCTGAGGCGTGCGCCTCTCGCTCGACGTGGTCGAGGAGCGCCGGCATGTCGCCTGGATCGAGAGCGGCGATCGGGCCCGAGTTCGACCCCTCCGCCCCGAACTCGCGGGCGATTCCCCGCGAGGATACGCCGCCGCGACGGTCTGCCTGGCCCGGTCTTGGTTCGAAGAGCGTACGATGGTCCAAAGACCCCAGTCGAACTGCGCGGGAGAGTTCGCCGGGACGTCGAGCTCGCATCGAGCCCGCGTGACCGGCGGCGCCGACGGAGCAACGGCCCGGAACCTCTCAGGCATCAGGGACCGCGCAGGGATGGGGACGCTGGAGAGCGACGTTGGTGAGATCGACTCAGCGCGTCGCGCCGACGGAGGAACCTGCGGTTGCAAGGCGCGCCGCCGGGACGCTCTCAGGCACCAGGACAGCGGGGCACCGAGGAGGTGCTACGCCGATGCCCGAGACGCAGAGTGAGCTTGAGTTTGCCGATCGACACATCGGACCCGATGCGGCCGACGTCGCCGACATGCTCCGGGCGATCGGACAGGCTTCCCTCGATGAATTGATTCAGGCCACACTGCCGGCGGCGATCCTCCGGGACAAAGATCTGAACCTGCCAGGGGCCCGTTCGGAAGCCGAGGCCCTCGACGACCTCCGGGCGATGGCGGCCGCGAATCAACCGCTCCGATCGCTGATCGGGATGGGCTACCACGACACCATCACCCCGCCGGTCATCCAGCGGAATGTGCTCGAGAACCCGGCCTGGTACACGGCCTACACGCCATACCAGCCCGAGATTGCGCAGGGGCGCCTCGAGGCCCTGATCAACTTCCAGACCGCGATCTGTGACCTGACGGGCATGGAGATCGCCAATGCTTCGCTGCTCGACGAGGGGACCGCAGCAGCGGAGGCGAGCGCCCTGGCGCACAGCGTCTCCACCGTCACTGACGGCAACCTCGTGTTCGTCGACGCCGACACGCACCCGCAGACCATCGCCGTGCTGCGGACTCGCGCCGAGCCGCTCGGCATCCAGGTCGTGGTGGCATCTCCGCGGGAACTCCTGGCACGTGCGGCGGCGCCGCTTGACGGTGAGCGGCCCTACGCGCTCCTCCTCTCCAATCCCGGTTCGTCGGGCGCCGTGCGATCACTTCGCGCCGACATCAAGGCCGCCCATGCGGCACATCTGCTCGTCGTCGTCGCGACGGACCCACTTGCGGCGGTGCTCCTCGAGAGCCCCGGGGCCGAGGGCGCCGATGTCGTCGTCGGGAGCAGCCAACGCTTCGGGGTCCCGATGGGCAATGGGGGACCACATGCGGCGTTCATGGCCACGCGATCGGCCTTCAAGCGCTCGCTCCCCGGGCGCCTGGTGGGTGTCAGCGTGGATGCAGACGGTGCTCCCGCGTACCGCCTCACCCTCCAGACGCGTGAGCAGCACATTCGGCGCGAGAAGGCGACCTCGAATATCTGCACTGCGCAGGTCCTCCTGGCGGTCATCGCCAGCATGTACGCGGCGTGGCATGGGCCATCGGGTCTTCGATCGATGGCCGAGCGCGTCCACGAGCGAGCTGCTGCCCTGGCGACGGGCCTGGGTCAGGTCCCCGGCCTGTCGCTCCGACACGGCCGCTTCTTCGATGCCGTCGCCATCGAGACTGGTTCCGCGGCCCGCGCAGACGCCCTGATCGGGGCGGCCGCGGGTGCAAGCTTCGAGCTCCGACGCCTCGATGCCACCGGTGTCGGTCTGGCCTGCGACGAGACGACCACGGAGGATGACGTAGCGGCGTTGCTCGCCGCACTCGGGGCGACGGTGCCCGATGCGGACGCGGTGGCCGCCCTCGGCGCCGAGAGCCTGCCCGCCGAGGCGCGCCGATCCGATCCGATCCTCACCCACCCGGTCTTTTCGCTGTATCGGTCCGAGACGGAGATGCTCCGCTATCTCTTCCGCCTCGCCGAGAAGGACGTGACGCTGACCCGCTCGATGATCCCCTTGGGCAGCTGCACGATGAAGCTGAATGCCACGACCCAGATGATGGGCATCGGCTTGCCCGGCTTCGCGCGGGTCCACCCATTCAGCGATCAGGCCCGTCTTTCCGGATACGCCCGGCTCTTCGCGGATCTCGAATCCTGGCTCGCCGAGATCACCGGGTTCGCGGCGGTCAGCCTGCAGCCGAACGCCGGCTCGCAGGGCGAATTCTCGGGTCTCCTGGCGATCCGCCGCTGGCACGCCTCACGGGGCGACACCACTCGGCGGGTCTGCCTGATCCCGGCCTCCGCCCACGGCACGAACCCTGCGAGCGCGGTGATGGCCGGCTTCCGGGTCGTGGTGGTCGCCACCGATGAACTCGGCAACGTCGATCTGGCCGATCTTCGGGCCAAGATCGCGGCCAACGCGACCGACCTTGGGGCACTGATGATCACCTACCCGAGCACGCACGGCGTGTTCGAGGGTTCGATCGTCGAGATCTGTCGCCTCGTCCACGAGGCGGGCGGCCAGGTGTACATGGACGGCGCGAACATGAACGCCCAGGTCGGGTTGTCGCGACCCGGGGACATCGGGGCGGATGTCTGTCATTTGAATCTGCACAAGACCTTCGCGATTCCGCACGGCGGCGGGGGCCCGGGTATGGGCCCGATCGGCGTCGCCATGCATCTCGCCCCATTTCTTCCCGGCACGGCTCTCACCGACCCAGGGCGCGTCTCGTCGGCTGCTTTCGGCAGCGCGAGCATTCTTCCGATCACATGGGCGTACGTCGCGATGCTCGGCACGGTCGGGGTCAGGCGCTCCACGCAGATCGCCATTCTCAACGCGAATTACCTGGCGAAGCGACTCGAAGTGGCTTTCCCGGTCCTGTACGTCGGCACCAACGGGACCGTCGGCCACGAGTGCATCCTCGATGTGCGGCCTGCGACCGCCGCGAGCGGCGTGACCGTGGACGACATCGCGAAACGCCTGATGGACTTCGGATTTCATGCCCCGACGATGAGCTTTCCGGTGGTCGGCACCCTCATGATCGAGCCCACCGAATCAGAATCGAAGGCCGAGCTGGATCGCTTTGTGGACGCCTTGCTCAAGATCCGCGCCGAGATCGCCGAAATCGAGGTGGGTGAAATCCTGCTGGAGTCCAGCGCGTTGCGGAACGCCCCCCACACGGCGGCCGACCTGCTCCGCGAGGAGTGGGCCCGTCCCTATAGCCGGGAACAGGGCGCCTTTCCGCTGCCATGGGTGAAGGCCCGCAAGTACTGGCCGCCTGTGCGCCGGGTCGACAACATCTACGGCGACCGCAACGTCGTCTGCGCGTGCCTTCCCATCGAGGCCTATGCCGAGGCGGCCGGGGAGACGCAGCTGCTGGAAATCGTGCGGTAACCCAGCGCGACTACCGCGAAGGTGCCCCGATCACCGTTGAGGTGGGCTGCACGAAGGCCAGCGCCTCGGGCGCCCCGCCGAGCTGCATGATTGCCGGCTCCCAGGTGAACGTTCCCTCGTTGACGATCCTCGCCAGGTAGCGCAGGTGCGCGCGATGGCCCTCAAGTGCGGTGTTCGTCGCACAGAACGTCACCCGCTGGCCGACGACCGAGGACGGCCAGGTCACGCCTCCTGATTCGTAGGACGTGCTGAAGATTGACAGCGGAGCCATGCCGGACGGCACCAACTCGACAACGTCGTAACAGCCGTTCTCGGGGGCCGTGCTCCCGAACGTGGCGATGAGATCGACGACGACGACCCGGCCGGCGGGGATGGGGTTGGCCTGGACGGCCCGGGTCAATGTCAGGTCAGCGCTCGGACGAAGCCCCGAGACGGCGACTCCGACGGTGGCTTCGATCGCCACGCCGACGGCCCCGGAGAGACGCTCGAGCGCCAGTCCGGCCCGCTGGCCGGCAGTCAACTCAAGGGTGAGGGAGTCACCAGCTTCCAGCCTGACCACGCGTCGCTCTCCGTCGACCGTGTAGGCGAAGGATGCCGCAGCGGCCGGTGTCCTCGCGATCATGCCGCGGATGAAAGCCGCAAGGTCGAGGGCATGGCTGGTGTCCTTCCCGGGGTTGGCCATCACGTAGTCAGCCATCGCCGGCGCGAGCGGGTCGCCGAGTCCCGCAGCGAGCACGCTGAGCAGCGACGTCGCATCCACGATCTCCTCGAGGCCCGTGCCGACCCGAAGGCGCACCCAGGAGCCCAACCGCTCACCGTGTACCTCCAGCAAACCACGTTCGATCTCGAGTGCGGTCGCGTCGTCCCCGATTGCCGCGTACCCGAGTGCCAGGTAGATCTGCTCCATGGGCGTGAGATCCGGCAGGGCACCGATCTCCCGAAGCTCGGCCAGCACCGGCTCGTCCAGGGCCGCCTGCCCCGCTACGGCCGCGATGGCAAGGTCACGCGGGGCGGACTTCAGGTCACGAATCTGCCCAAGTACATAAGCCAGGCTATCGGGGTTCAGGCCATCCGGGGCGTCGAGCGCGACCCGCACGGCCAGCCACGGGTCGACGCCGCCATACGGCAGCAGCCCGATTCCCGGTACGACGTTGCCGGTCGCGTCGTCGATCTCCCCGAGGGGGTAGTTCGAGAGATCGATGTCGAAGGTGGGCACCGACGCCGGGTCGCGGCCGAACTCGTCGATCAGCAATCGGCGCGCCATCGACTGGGCGAGGGCCCGGTCCAGGCGAGAGCCCACCGGCTGGGCGAGCCCGATGAGGAGCGGCAGATAGCGGCCGCGACCGGCATCGCTGAACGTGTAGGTGGTGATTCCCGTGACGACCGGGAGGGACGGGAGCGCGCCGCCGACGGTCCCGTAGGCGGTCCGGACCTCGCCGAGTCGCGAGTCGATGACCCGGAAGGTCGCAAGCAGGCGATCGGTCAACGGCTTGCCTGCGGGGTCCGCCCGAGTCAGGGCCCTGGCCGCGATATCGATGGATTGGACCCCGAGGGCCAACGCCGGCAGCTCGACGCGAACCGGGCGGAACGCCGTCCCCGATACCGTCGTCGGGGCCAGTCCGAGCGACGTTGACGCGATGGTGAACTCGACCGGATCGCCGTCCAGGAGGCCGTCGCCGAAGGCGCGAAGCTGGATTGCGGGACGGTCTGAGACGAGATACGTGTCGGCCGTCGTCACCTCGGCGAAGAACGGCAGACCCACCGGCACGAGGAGTTCTCCGACGCCGGCCTGGAGGGAGGCGGTCAAGGCACTGGCGGCGACATGCCACGAGGTGAGATCGTCTGACAGCTTGACGGTCAGCGTTGCCTTGCCGGCGCTGTCCGTAGTCAGTTCGGTGAAGAAGAGCGTGTCCCGGAAGTCGGTTCGGGGACCGCCTCCGGTCGTGTCGCCACCCTCGCCCTCGAAGCCGGTCTGCGTCGGTACCTGGTGCGTCGCGGTCAGGCGGACGATTCCGCTGTCGACTCGCGCGTACAGGTTGTCGAGGGGGCTGGGCGTCGAGGCGCCGCCGATGGCGTAGAGCTTCTCGTCCACCCCCTGGAGGACGACACTGGCAGCGATCGGATCACCGGCCTCATCGACGGTAGTGACGGACAGCGTGGCCGCTTCGCCAGGCCGGTATCGCTCGCGGTCGGACGTGATGGTTACCTTGATCGCTCGCTGGGCCGTATCGAAGTTCGCCCATGTCGCCGCTTTGGACGCATAGGTCGTCCCCGAGAATCGCACGCCGATGACGAAGATTCCCGGCGCATCGGTTGCCGCGAACGTGCGGCGGAACGTTGACGAATCGGTGACGGTCGCGGAGACAAGTCCGCGCTGGGCCGCGAGGTACAGGTAGCGGTTGTCTCCACCGGATGGGGAGATCCGTCCGCCGTCGGCGACGCGCCAGGTCAGCTGGTCTCCGATCCGGTAGGAGGTCTCCCCCGCCAGACTGCCGTCGGTCATCTGGAACACCGGGCCTATGTCCGTCCACCATGGCGGGTCCACGGCCTGGCCGGCCTGGATGGTCCTGCGCTGGAGACGGCCCGCGTCGTCAGTCGTGGACATGGCCACCTCGTACTGATGGGCCGGGTTGCTGACGGCCAGCGAGAAGGCGATACTGCCGTCCTTGGCGGAGGTGACCGTGAGCGTCTTGAACGGCTTGCGCTGGGTGGAGTACTCGTAGCGGGGCCGGACGATCTTTTCGATGAAGTCGTAGTCGGTGCCAACCTGGCGTTTGATGGGGATGAGCTCCGTCACCTGGGCCCCGAGGCTCTTCCCGCCCACGGCTGCCCCGGCCGCATCCCCATCCCACGAGTCGTCCGCGAGCTGGCGCTCCACCTTCGCCAGGTCGACCAGGTTCAGCGAACCGGTCACCTGGAGCTGGCCGTCGGCCACGACACCGGCTGCCGTCAGGTGGTACGCGGTCGGGAAGACGAGGGTGGTGTTGTCGGCCCAGATTTCGGCGCTCTCCGGGCCGGTGGGTCTTGCGCCGACATTCCAGGAGCTCGCATCCTCCCACGCCCGGTCCGCCGACCGGGCGACTCGGGGCGCGGTTGCGCCGAGGGAGGCCGCTCCGGCCGCGTCCGTCGTCAGGGCGTGTTCAGTTGAATCGTCGTAGTTCGTCATCGTCATCGGGAGCGAGGCCGCAGGCGAACCGTCGAAGAAGGTGGCGGTCGCCGTCCAGCGGACCGTGTCGCCCGAAAGCACGGCACTGTGGTCCGGGGTGACCTCGAGCTGGTACGGCGGCTTCCTGATGATCGACACGTCCAGCCAGCGAGACAAGACCACGTCGCCGTCGACGACGGCCTGCACCTGGTAGCCGCCGATCGGGACATCGGCGAGCGGGAGGGACGCAGTAAACGTGCCCGCTGACCTCGGCGCAACCGTTGCCTCGACGATGCTCGGCGTGTCCGCCGATCCGGTGCCCTGGCGGACCATGCGCACCACGACGGACGCCGGCACGCTTCCGTCATCCCGGTCCCGGAGGTAGCCCCAGACCTCGACCCGGTCGTTGCTCCGGTAGAGCCCCCGGTCGGTGAAGAGCATCGCCCAGTACGTCTCGTTGGTGACCTCGGTCTTCCCCGACCACTCGCCGCGATAGCCTTCGGCGCTCGCAACCCCGAAGGGGACGAGGACGGAATTCCCGGTGACCGAGGTCACGGTGAGGAGCGGCGCAGGAGCACTGAGCCCGGATTCTCCAAGCGTTGCAGTCGGGATCAGCTCTGTCGGCGTGGGGCCGATCGCGAGACCCTTGGCATCGGAGCGGGCGAACGCCGGGCCCACGCTGGTGGCGACCGTGGCTCCGGTGAGGGCGCGTCCAGTGGTCACATCGTTGACCCAGACGACCGTCGTGTCGGTCAGCACGGAGACCCATGCCGAGACGGGAGTGACCTGGAGGAACGCCTGGATCCTCTGTGGGCCCGCGATCTCGACGATGTACCAACCTTGAGCGAGTGTGTCGGGGAACCTCAGGACGAAGACGTCCTCGCCTCGGAACGGCTCTAGCACGGCCGTGAATGTGGCCGCGCTGGACAACCCTTCCGTCGGCATCAGCGGGTCCGTGTATTGGGCCCAGTGCGGCTGGCCAAGGAAGCTGCCCAGCGTCCGCGCGGCGGTATCCAGCGACGGCACCCGGTACACGTCGACCTTCGCGTCCTTCGGCTGGGCGACGCCCTCAAAGGCCGGCGCGATGACCGCCATGACGGGCCGCTCGGTGGGACTCGACTCGATGACCTCCCGGGCGAAGTACAAGGTGCGGAAGAGGTCCACCGCACCCTGTGTCTCGAAGGCGAACACGACGTCCGCGGGG
>JBKKBB010000195.1:0-7587 GCA_046714395.1 Candidatus Limnocylindrales bacterium
GTGTTCGGAGTGACGAACACGCCGCCGTGGGAGGTCTGCATGTTCGGGAGGTCGACGATCTGCTTGGTCTTGAAATCGCGCAGGTCGACCATCCCGATCCGGCCATTGGCACGGTCGTTGATGTAGACGAAGCGGCCGTCGTACTCGCCGTTCGTCTCGGAAAGTCCGGGGTGGTGGGTGTCGCCCCACTTGAGTTCGCGGGCCTGCTTGTCGGTCGAGCCCTCAGCGAGGATCGTCTCGCTCCAGTCGGCACCCTGGCCGTAGCCCGACCACGACTCAGGAGTGAAGACGGGGATTGTCTTGAGCAGGCGCATCGACGGAACGCCGATGAGATAGATGTTGCCGGATTGGCCGCCCGAAGACACCATGGTGTACTCGTCGTACTTGCCGGGCGGGGTGAACACCTTGAGCGCCCCTTCCGCCTCGGCGACGGTCATTCCGCGAGCGTCGGCGATGGTGGCGAGGGACCCACCGGCGCCGAGCCCGCCGGAGAAGCGGCCGATGAAGGCCCCGCCGACGAGTGCAACGATGGCGAGCATAACGACCCCGATCCTGCCGGTGATGAACCGCATGGCTGACTCCTCCGGGACGCAACAGATGGTGGGCGCCGCATGTGGACGTTGGGTGGGCGCATTCGTGTACCTGACGGGTACGGTATTTGGCGCCAACGTTGGGGCCGTGTGCCGATCGGCCCCTAATCCACGTGACGTTTCGCAGGTCCTTGTCGTGCCCGGTCCTTGACACGGGCTCCCGCATCAACGCATATTGATATAAAGCGCCATTGATCCGACCGGTTGCGGGTGCCACCCGGATGTACGTCGGTTGTATTCGGAGTCCAAACTGAGCCCGTCACCGGCACGAATTCGTTCCACCATTGCCGCGGTCGTTGACCAGCCGGACGATCTCCGCGCGGTCCGGCTCATCCACAAGACCCTCTCGGATGTGAATCGCCTGCGGATCGTGCGTCGACTCGCCCAGGGCGAGGCGTCGGTCAACGAGCTCATCGACCACGTCGGCCTGAGTCAGCCGCTCGTGTCGTGGCACCTCGGAAAATTGCGGCTGGCTGGTCTCGTGGAGACGCGCCGGGCGGGCCGGGAAACCGTCACCCGGCTGATCCCCGAGGCCTGGGATCGATTCGCCGCCTACGAGCGGCGCGTGCTCGGGCTCCTCCCGGAACAACCTCGGAGCGCGGCCTCGTGAGCGGCTCGATCGTGTCGGCCAGCCTCCGCGCCCGCGTTCGCGGCCTGGCCGAACCCGTCGCCCGCGGGCTCGGCCGGCTCGGGCTGACGCCGAACCACCTCACGTTCATCGGCTTCGGGATCGCGCTCGTCGCGGCGATTGCGGCCTCCGCACAGGCGTGGTTGCCGGCGGGACTGCTCGTGCTTCTCGGAGCCACGTTCGACCTCCTTGACGGGGCGCTGGCCCGAGCGACCGGAACCTCCAGCAAGCTCGGCGCTTTCTACGACTCCGTGTTCGATCGATGGGGCGAGGGCGTCATCTACCTTGGGATCATCTGGGGCACCCTGGACATGGGGCTCTGGCGGACCATCGTCCTGGCTGCCGCGGCGCTCGTTTCGGCCGTCATGGTCAGCTACGCGCGGGCCAGGTCGGAGGGTCTCGGCTTCACCACAGGGACGGGCATAGCCGGCGTTGGCCTGGCACCCCGGGAGGTCCGGGTCGTGATCCTCACGTTGGGCCTGATCGTGGCCGGGCTGCTGCCCGGCTTCCCCGAGGACATGAACCTGCCCGGGGCGACGGCCTACCCACTCTCGGCCGTGGCCCTCGAGGCCGCCCTCGCCCTGATCGCGATCCTCGCCACCATCACCACGATTCAGCGCATCCTTCACGTCCGCGCCCAGGCTCGGGAGGGCTGACCCGGGCGCCACCACGACTATCCGGCAACGAACCAACTCGACCACCACCCACCAGGTCATCGAAGCGTCAGGAGCAAGCAGTGAGCAGCAGCAACGGCAAGAACGGCGCGAGCGGCAGGCAGGCCGGAACATGGGCCGGCGCGAAGCGCAACGACGGCAAGATCCGCGTCGCCATCGTCGGTGTCGGGAACTGCGCCAGCAGCCTCGTGCAGGGCCGCTACTACTACGAGAACGCCAAGGCCGGCGACTTCGTTCCGGGGCTGATGCACGTCGAGCTCGGCGGGTACCACGTCCGGGACATCGAGTTCGTGGCGGCGTTCGACGTCGACAAGAACAAGGTCGGCAAGGACATCTCCGAGGCGATCTATGTGAAGCCGAACAACACGATCGTCTTCCAGCAGGTCTCGAACATGGGCGTCACGGTCGAGCGTGGGATGACCCACGACGGCCTCGGCAAGTACCTCAGCCAGATCATCGAGAAGGCGCCCGGGCCCACGGCCGACATCGTCGGGATCCTGAAGGAGCGCGAAGTCGATGTCATGGTCTCCTACCTCCCCGTCGGGAGCGAGGAGGCCACGAAGTGGTACGTGGAACAGGCCCTCGCGGCCGGCGTCGCGTTCGTCAACGCGATCCCGGTCTTCATCGGCCGTGAGCCGTACTGGCAGCGCCGGTTTGCGGATCGCGGCCTGCCGGTCATCGGCGATGACATCAAGAGCCAGGTCGGTGCCACGATCAGCCATCGGGTCCTGACCCGGCTGTTCATGGATCGCGGCGTCCGCCTCGACCGGACCTACCAGCTGAACTTCGGCGGCAACACCGACTTCCTGAACATGCTCGAGCGCGAGCGCCTGGAGTCCAAGAAGATCAGCAAGACGAACGCGGTCACGTCCATGCTCGACTACGAGATGGATCCGGACGACGTCCACGTCGGCCCGAGCGACCACGTGCCGTGGCTGCTCGACCGCAAGTGGTGCTACATCCGGATGGAGGGCACGACCTTCGGCGACGTGCCGCTCAACGCCGAGCTCAAGCTCGAGGTCTGGGACAGCCCCAACAGCGCCGGCGTCATCACCGACGCGATCCGCTGCCTGAGGCTCGGGTTGGATCGTGGCCTGAGCGGCACCCTTGTGGCTCCGTCGAGCTACTTCATGAAGAGCCCGCCACAGCAGATCCACGACGACATTGCGTTCAATCGCGTCGAGGCGTTCATCAAGGGCGAGGACAACGAGACCCTCGTCGGCACGGAGGCGCCAACCGTTCGCAAGCTGCGCAAGATGGCCGGATCGAAGGCGAAGGTCGCCGCCAACGCGGCGACGTGACTGATCGAAAGCGCCGACTGGAGGCGCCGCACCGGCGGCTCCAGTCCGGTTCATCGACCTTTGAGCGGGTGGTCGTCGTCGGCTACAAGGCGATCGCCTGGCTCATCGGGCACCTGCCACCGGCCGTTCCGCGGGTCATCCTTGCCCGGGGAGCCCAGCTGTCCTACCTCCTGTGGCCGACGAAGCGGCGCTGGTCCAATGCCAACTTCGGCCACGTGCTCGGGCTCCCGCCCGAACACCCGAGCGTGCGCCGGACGGCGCTCGCGGCGTACGCCCTCTACGGGCGCTACGTGGTCGAGCTCGCACGCCTGCCGGCGCTCGCCCGCGAGCACGCCGACGAACTCGTCACCGACGTCGATCTCGACCAAGTCCACGAACTCTGGGAAGCTTCACCGGGCGGTCTGATCTTCAGCCTCGGCCACATTGGCAACGCTGAAGCCGCGGCCGCGGGGGTCGCGTCGCGGGGCTGGCCGATCAACGTCGTCGCGGACGATTCGTCGTTTCCGGGTCTGTTCGAGGAGTTCAGCCGCACCCGCGAGCAGTGGGGCGTCCACATCATCCCGTGGCGCAACCTGCGCGAGCTGTACACGGTCCTGAAGCGCCGCGAAATGGTCGCCCTCCTCATCGACTGGGGATACCGGGAGGATGGAATCCCCGTCCGCCTGTTCGATGCCTGGACGACGCTGCCGGCCGGCCCCGCCACGCTTGCGGCCAAGACTCGATCGCAGATCCTGCCCGTCACCATCAACCGAAATCCTGACGGCCGGACGTTCTCGATCGGGGTCGGCGAAGTCATCGAGGTGGCATCCACGGATCCGGCGGAGCTCCAGCGCGCGACGCAGCTGATGGCCGACGCATTCGCGGCCAGCATCGCCGTGGCCCCGGAGCAGTGGTACTCGTTCAAGCCCGTCTGGCCGGCGGATCCTGCCGAATCCGCGGCACTCGAGGCGCGCGCCCGGGAAATTCGGGGCATCGGAACCGACGAGGTGGCCCCGGACGAGTCCCCCAGCGGCAGCCAGGCCGGCGCGAGCGACTCGCCGGTGGCGGCACCGGTCGAGCCCACCTCCTGGCAGCGCGTGGGTGCACGCGTCATCCCTGTACTTGCAAAGCTCCTGGTGATCCTCCCCGAGGGGCCCGTGAATGTCCTGGGCGGGGTGGCCGGCGCATGTTGGTACCGGCTCGCTCCGGAACGCGCCGCGCGCGCCCGGCGGAACCTGCGCCGCGTCGCCGAGCACCTTCAGTTCCGTGGCCTCGGCGGCAGCATCATCCGGGCTGCGGCGACAGACGATCGCGCCCTGGAGCGCGTCGTTCGATCTGCCTTCGGCCATGCGGTCCGCTACTACCTCGACATGGCCCGCCTGCCCGGCCGGAGCAGCGAGGATCTGGAGCGCCGGCTGGTCGTCGAAACGCCCGACGCCGTCGCAGACGCCTTCGGATCGCCCGGGCCGATGGTCTTCGTATCGATGCATTTCGGGGCCGTCGAGTACCCGGCCCTGTTCGCCGTCGCGCGGACTGGGCGCAATGTGACGGCACCAATGGAGACGCTCGCGGACCCGGCGCTGCAGGCCTGGATTGAACGCACCCGCAGCTCGGTCGGGGTCGACATCGTTGGCCTGCGCGACGCGCGCCGGGCACTGACCCAGGCGCTCGATGAGGGTGGGGTCGTGGGCATGGTGGCCGACCGCAATGTTGCCGGCGGCACCATCGAGGTCCCCTTCTTCGGCGCTCCGGCGCCGCTTCCGATGGGGCCCGGGCTGCTCGCCCTGGAACGCGGCTTGCCGATCTGGGTGGCGGCCGTGCGGCGCGCTCATGGCGGGAGCTACCGCGGTCAGCTTCGACGGGTCGACATTCCGGCCGGCGGGCAGCGGCGAGCACGCCTGAGGGCCGCCATGACCGGCGTGGCCCAGGCGATGGAGGAATCCATCGCCGAGGCGCCCGAGCAATGGTGGTCGGTGTTCTCGCCCATCTGGCCGGACCTGGATCCCGAGGCTCGCGCCGGCACGGGACGCCTGGAATCACGCAGCGACCCATGACCGAGCCCCTCGGTCGTGCCGACCTCCACATCCATACCCTCGCCTCCGACGGGACGGCCGGCGTGCTGGACATCCTCGAGCATGTCGAGCGGACGACGGAGCTCGATGTGATCGCGATCACCGACCACGAGCGCATCGATGCCGCCCGGGCCGGCCAGGCAGTCGCCCGGGATCGCGGTTATCGGTTCGAAGTGGTCATCGGCGAGGAGATCACGACGCTCGGCGGACACCTGCTGGCGCTGTGGATCGAGGAGACCGTCAAGCCGCTCAAGTCCCTGCGGAGCACGATCGCCGCCATTCACGATCAGGGTGGCATCGCCATCCCTGCCCATCCGCTTGTGCCATACCCGCTGTGCGCCCAGGGTTTTGTCCTTCGGCGCCTGCTTGCCGACGAACCGCGCTTCCGGCCCGACGGCCTGGAAACGTTCAACCCGACCACGCTCGGGCGGCCCTGGCACGAGCGCGTCGTCCGCTTCGCCGACGAGTTCGGCCTCGCGAAGATCGGCAATTCCGACGCCCACGCGCTTGAGGCGATCGGCGCCGGCTACACGACGTTCCCGGGACGAACCGGGGAGGACCTCCGGGCGGCGATCGCGGCGCGTACCACGCATCAACACGGATCGTTTCACGGCACGACGGCGCAACTGGGCACGCTCCAGGCGCAGCTGCGCAAGTACGGCCGTGACGCGCGGGCGAACCTTGGAGGGCGGATCCGGCGGGACGGGTCGCGGAGGGACCTCGGCTATCCCGCCACGGACGAGCTGGCGTCCCGTGAGATCGATTCATGAAGATCGGACTCGTCACGCCCTATGTCTACCCGCTTCCCGGCGGCGTCAACCAGCATGTCCGCTACCTGTACGAGAACCTCCGTCTGCGCGGCCACGACGTCCGGATCATCACCAGCTCGCACGGCCTCCAGCGAGCGTCCGAGGGAGATGTGATCCGGATCGGGAAAGGTTTCTCGATGCCGGCCAACGGGTCCATGGGTACGATCACGCTGTCGCCCCGTTACGTGTCCCAGGTGCGCGAGGCTCTCGAGCGCGAGCAGTTCGACCTGCTCCACTTTCACGAACCCTTCGTGCCGTTCCTGTCGCTGATCGTGCTGCGCTTGTCCACGAGCGTGAACGTCGCCACCTTCCACGCCTACGGCGGCTTCTCGGCTGCCTACGAATTCGGCTCAAAGACGATGGGCTCGTACGCCGACCGCCTGCACGGACGGATCGCCGTGTCCGCCGCGGCCAGGCACTTCATCGATCGCTTCTTCCCGGGGGACTACAAGGTCATCCCGAATGGCGTGGACATCGCCCGATTTCAGCGCGCCGTGCCGATTGCGCGCTGGCGGGACGGGACCCGCAACATCCTCTTCGTCGGCCGGTTCGAATCGCGCAAGGGTCTCCTCGATCTCCTGCGTGCCTACCGAATCCTGCGCAAGACGGGCTGCCCCTGCCGCCTCCTGGTGGTCGGGGGCGGTCCACAGGAGCGCGAGGCACGTCGGTATGTCATGACCCGGCGGATGGGCGGGGTGGAGTTTCTCGGGCGCGTGTCGGATGACGAGCGTGACGCCCTGTTTCGGACCGCCGACATCTACGTCTCGCCGGCAACCGGCCGCGAATCGTTCGGGATCGTGCTGCTCGAAGCGATGGCCGCGGAGGCCGCCATCGTGTGCAGTGACATCCATGGCTACAAGGGCGTCGTCCGGCGCGACCGCGACGCGCTGCTGGTGCCGCCGCGCGACCCGAAGGCGCTTGCCGGCGCAATCGGCCGCCTGGTAGCTGACGATGCGTTGCGTGCGCGGATGACCGCCTCGGGCGTCGAACGGGCCAACGAGTTCAGCTGGGAACGGGTGACCGGCAAGGTCGAGGACTACTACGGGTTCGTGGTCCGCCGCCTCGCCGCACAGGGCGCGCTGCCGACCGGGTTCCGAGCCGAGGTGCCGATGGCTCCGCGCACCCCGCATGGCGGAGCGAGCCGACCGACCGAGACGCCACAGCCCGACTAAGGTCGAGGACGCTCAGGTCCAAGTCGGTTTCGCCCGGCACAGCGGCGTCCAGTATTGACACCCGGATTTGACACGCTGACAATGCACGCACATGAGTACCCGAGCCAAACGTACCTACAACCTGTCGGAGACCACCGTGCGACGCGTTCGCGAGCTCGCCGGCCAGTACGGCGCGTTTCGAACCCAGGATCGAGTCGTGCGACGCCGCGGTTGAGCGCCTCTACATGGAGCTGCGAACGAAGGCCGAGGAAGAACAATGGGCGGCGGCCGCGGACGATCCGGAGTTCCAGACGGCGGCCGCAGCGATCGCCGCGGCGTACGGCGACCGGGACAGCTGGCCCGCCTGAGAAGGCCGTGAAGGC
>JBKKBB010000196.1:0-10305 GCA_046714395.1 Candidatus Limnocylindrales bacterium
CATCGAGGTGATGAAGCGGCGTTGGTCGATTCCGCGAACCCACAGGAACCGTGGATCGTCCTCGATGTCGGGGATCACGACCGGCTGCCGGCTCTCGGCGACACGGCCCGTCACCCCCTCGCCGAACGGAACACGAGCGCGACCGATCTGGAACCGATCAAGGCCATTCGTCGCCGCGAGGGTGAGTTGCGATCCGTCCCGGTCGAGGAGATAGAGCGAGGACACATCGGCATGGAGCGCATCGCGGGTCTCGTCGACGACGGTCTCGAGCAGCTCGTCCCATGTCTGGGCGGTCGTCGCCAGGCGCGCGACGCGATGAAGAAACCGGAGCTGCTCAAGCTGCTCCGCCCCGGAGACGGGGACCACTTCGGCGTCGGCCATTGCCACCACGATACAAAGGTACGGTCGGCAACGGGTCGGATCCGTTGCGGTCGGGTCCCTCGAACGTTGCGGATCGGCTCCTTCCGCACCGTCCAGGCCGTGGCATGAGTCGATTAGATCCGCTGGGGCTCGAGATCGAGCGCCTCTGGCGCCTGCTGGGCGAGGTCGTCGAGGAACAGGCCGGCGTTGATCTTCGCTGGCTGGTGACGAGGACGCGTCGGCGGGCGGTCCGGGCACGCGCCGGCGATCCGGCCGCGCGACGGTCGCTGGAACGCGAACTCGACGGCCTCGATGACGCCCGGGCGGAGATCGTCATTCGTGCGTTCCTGCTCCACTTCCGGCTCGCGAACCTCGCAGAACAGCGACATCGCGTCCGGGTTCTGCAGGAGCGCGGTCGCCGATCGCGACCCGGAGGCACCGACGACACCCTGGCCGGCGTGGTCGAGTCGCTGCGAAAGGCCGGGCGATTTCCCCACAATTCACCCGGCGCCATTGAAGCGATCCGGGACCTCCGGATCCATCCCGTCCTGACGGCCCACCCCACCGAGGCGCGTCGCCGCACGGCCTTGATGGCCCTCGGCCGGGTCGCCCGCATCCTCGAAGCACGCGACGACCCGCGTCTCGCCACTGCCGCGGCCCGATCGCTGGACGAACGGCTGCGCGAGGAGCTGGTGATCCTGTGGCGGACCGCCGAGGTCAGGACCGAGATGCCGAATCCCCTCGACGAGGTCAGGACCGCGATGGTCTTCTTCGACGCAACCCTTTATTCGCTCGTCCCCGCTGTCCAGCGAGCCCTGCTGGCGGCGATCACCACAGAACCGGCCGACCCCGTTTCTACTTCGTCGTCGATCCCGTCGGTGTTTCGGCTGGGCAGCTGGATCGGGAGTGATCGCGACGGGCATCCGGGCGTAACCGCCGAGGTGACCGAGCACGCCGCCCGCATTCAAGCCGACCACGTGCTGCGTGGCCACGAGGCTGTTGCCACCCGACTCATGCAGACCGTCTCGGTCGTGGAAACCCCCGGTGGCCTGGATTCGGCGATGGTCAGCCGCCTGATGGACGATTCGGACAACTTCCCGGATCTCGATCTGACGCTCCGGCGGCGATTTCCGGATGAACCGTACCGTCGTCGGTTCGGCGGGATCGCCGAGCGCCTCCGACGCACTCGTCACCACCTGACCGGCGATCCGGGGCCCACCACGGGCCGCTATGCAGATCCGGCCGATCTCCTCCTCGAGCTGGCCGAGATCCAGCGATCGTTGACCGACGCCGGGCTCGGGCGCGTGGCCGCGGGGAGCGTGCAGGACTTCCGTTGGCAGGTGGAGACCTTTGGGTTCCACCTCGCGGAACTCGAGGTTCGCCAGCATGCGGACGTGCACCGGGCGGCCGCGCGAGCCCTGGCGATGGATGGGACGCGGGGCCAAAACCCGGGCGACCTCGACACGGTGGTCGGTCCCGGCGTGACCCTCGGCGAGGTTCTCGAGACGTTTCGGTCGATTGCACGGATCCGGGCCCGCTTCGGCCGAAGCTCGGCGGGACGCGTGGTCGTCAGCTTCACCGAGCGCGTCTCCGATGTCACCGATGTCCTCGATCTGGCGGAAGCAGCCATCGGTCCGGCCGCGGCCGACCTCGATATCGTGCCGCTGCTCGAATCCGCGTCGTCGTTGCAGGCAGCCGAGGCGCTGCTGGGTTCCATCCTGGAGAACGACCGCTATCGCGCCCACCTGCGGGGTCGGGGCGACCGTCAGGAGGTCATGCTCGGCTACTCCGATTCGAACAAGGAGTCGGGCTTCGTCGCTGCGAACTGGCTGCTCTATCGTGCGCAGGCCGCGCTGGTCGCGGTGGCGGATCGGCAGCAGGTCGAGCTGACCCTGTTTCACGGGCGTGGCGGAACCGTCGGGCGCGGCGGCGGGCGCCTCGACCGGGCGGTCCTCGGCCAGCCCCCCGGGACGGTTCGCGGCCGGCTCAAGGTGACCGAGCAGGGAGAGGTCGTGGCGGCGCGCTACGGCCATGCCGCAATCGCGCTGCGTCATCTGGAGCTCCTGGCCGGCGCCGTGATCATGGCCGGAGCCTCCGACAGGGCGTCGGGCGGCGTGGATGGATCTCGAAGTCGAAGCCGTGCGCCCGTAGCCGCGGACGTAACTGCGGCCGATGCCGCGCTCATGGATCGACTTGCGCATACCTCGGCGGCGGCCTATCGCGCGCTCGTCTACGACGATCCCGGTTTCGCCGAGTTCTTCCGGCGGGTGACCCCGATCGATGTGCTGGCCTCCATGCGCCTCGGATCACGGCCGGCGTCCCGGGGAGGGTCGGAGCCGTCCGAGAACGTCGAGATCGAGCGTCTCCGGGCGATTCCCTGGGGCTTCGCCTGGGCCCAGGCCCGAATCGAGTTGCCGGGTTGGTACGGGCTCGGCTTCGCGATCGAGGCGGCGATCCGCCACGAAGGTCCGGCCGTGATCGGGCGGCTGGCCGAGCTCTATCGCACATGGCCATATCTCACCGCGGTGATCGACCACGCCGAGCTCGCGCTCGCGCGTTCGGATCTGGACGTCGCGCGGCGCTACGCATCCCTGGCCACGGCCGCGGGCGACAACGCCCGATGGGCGGCCATCGAGGCCGAGCACGAGCGCAGTGTCAAGGGCCTCCTCGCGATCGCCGGCCGGCCGCGCCTGCTCGATGCGGCGCCCGCAATTGCCCGAGCCATCGCGTTGCGGAACCCGGACATCGACACCCTGTCCGAGCTCCAGGTTGGCCGGTTGGCGCGTCTGCGCGGCCTGCCGCCCGACGCCGCCGAGCGCGTGGACCTGGAGCGACTGGTTCGGCTCACCGTCAGCGGCGTCGCCGCCGGACTGCAGGTGACGGGCTAGGTCAGCCGAGCCGCCGCCCGCAACCCGCCTGTCCCGCCCGACCCGATGGTCGCGCGATCGAGCCGCCGAGTCAGCGCCACGGCGAGTCGCTCATAGTCGGCCGGCTGTTGTAGCGCTGGGCGGAGATCCGGACGACGATGGACGTCGGGTCGTCGCCGATTCGCGAACGAGCTGCCGGAACGGGGAAGGCCGTGATCGGGACCTCGATGCGGTCCTCGGCCATGAGCGCGGCGTGGAGCTCCTGGGCCGCCGCATCCGTCGGCGCGATGGGGAGCGGCACGATCGCTATCGACCCGTGCATCGAGTCGGGAATCCGCAACGTTGCACCGAGCGCATCGGCGATGATCCGCCGGCCACGCATCACCAGCTCGTGGTTGGCGGCCATCAGGCCGGACCAGCCATTGGCGTGCAGTGCCCCGACCAGATCGATCGCGGCTGGGAGGGCCAGTGCCGGCGTGGGATCCGTCGTCCCGGTCCAGTCGAATTCCTTCCACAGGCGCGGGCGACCGGATCTCGGGTCGTTCCAGCCGTGGCTGATCGCCAGCGGTCGGATCCGGTCACGCCGGTCCGCTCGAACGAATAGGACGGCGGATCCTTTCGGACCGCATAACCATTTGTGACCGTCGCCGGTCCAGTAAGCGGCTCCGAGCGCGGCCACATCGACGGGTACCTGGCCCGGGGCGTGGGCAGCATCGACGAGCGTGTCCACGCCGAGCGCAGCGAGCCCGCGCACAATTGCCCCGATCGGCAGGATGGTCCCTGTCGGGCTTGTGACGTGGCTGATCACGGCTAGCCGCGTCCGCGGGGTCACCGCGGCGAGGATCGTGTCCGTGACCAGGGCGTCAGACTCGATCTCGACTGGCAGGCGCGCCACGACCACCTGGGCCCCGGCCGTACGGGCCACCTCGGCGACTCCGTTGAGGACGGCGTTGTACTCGTGATCGGTGGTCAGCAACTGGTCGCCTGGCTCGAAATGGAGTGATCGAAGCACGGTTGACACGCCGGTGGTCGCGTTCTGGACGAAGACCAGGCCTGCGGGATCCGCGTTCATGAACCCGGCGACCGTGCGACGGGCGGAATCGAGACGCTCCTCGATCGTCGTGTCGAGGAACGCCACCGGGTTGGCCTCCAGCTCATCAGTGAGGGCCCGCTGGCGCTCGAGCACCGGCGGCGGACAGGCGCCGAACGAGCCATGGTTGAGAAACGTGAGGTCGGACCGGAACCGCCACGGCGATTCAGGGCTGAAGGGGCGCATCGATCGAGCATAGGGGAGCCGCTCTTTCCGAGCACCAGGAGAGACGGGCGTGTCGCGGCGGGCAAACGCTGCGTACGATGTCCGACCATGATTGCCCGTCGCGCCACCCGCATCAGCGCCTGGATTCTCTTGTGGTCGCCGATCCTGCCGCTCCTGGCGGCCGAATTCATCCTGTGGACGGGGTTCGGTGCCCTCCTGCCGGTCATGCCCCTGTACTTTACGGAGCACGGCGTCCCGCTTGCGCTGCTGGGGGTGGTGATCGCCGCCTGGCCGGCGGCACGGCTCGTCACGGAGCCGCTGTTCGGATTCCTGGCCGATCGAAGTGCTCGCGTTCCGTTCATGGTCGCGGGTCTGCTGCTGGCAGCGTCGGCGGTCGGCGCCATGGCGATCTGGACCGGCCCGCTGGCGTTCGTTGCCCTGCGGGCGCTGTCCGGGCTCGGCACGGCGATGTACGACCCGGCGGCCCGCGGCTACCTGACGGACGCTGCGCCGGCGGCCCGACGCGGCGAGGTGTTCGGCCTGTACAACGCGGCGCAGATGGGCGGAATCCTGCTCGGCCCGGCGATCGGCGGGCTGGGTACCGCGCTCGCCGGCGGATACGAGTTCGTGCTCGGCTTCGGGTCGGTGATGACCTTCCTGGCTGCTGTGGCGGTCGCCCTGCGCGTGCGCGAGCAACGTTCGGGGCACGGCCGCGCGTTCCCGTCGACCGGGCTGGCCGAGTTTCCCGGTGGTCCTGGAACGGACCTCGCCGCCGAAGCTGAAGCCGACGATGCTATCCGGCCCGGGCCCGGCATGGACGCTCCTCCTCGATCGCTCCGGAACCGGTTCATCCTCGCGGCCATCCTGGTCAACCTCGCCGCCTACTTCGGCGGCGGGTTGTACGAGACGATCTGGGGCCTGTTCGTGATCGACCGCGGCGGCGGTGTGGAGCTGGTCGGGGCGACCTTTGCGGTCTTCGGCCTGACCACCATCGTCGTGTCCCCAATCGGTGGCCGATTCGTGGACCGTCATGGCCCGTATCCGTTCATAGTCGGCGGTTCGCTGATCATGGTTCTGACGATGCTCACTTACCCGTTCGTCACGGAACCGATCCTGTTCGTGCCACTCGTGGCGATCGAGGCCTTCGGGTTCTCGTTCCTCGGGCCGGCCACTTACGCAGTCATCGCCAGGGGATCCCCGCCGGGCCGGTCTTCGACGGCGCAGGGCATCCTGGGCTCGGCGGGCACGGTCGGGACCATCGTCGCGGCGCTCGCCACCGGCGTCCTGGCGGCCGCGGATCTGAGCGCTCCGTTCTTCGTGGGCGCCGCCGTCACCTTCATCCTGCTCGTTGTGACGCTCGTCGTGGGAGGTCCCGCGCTCCGTTCGATGCGACCCGCCGACGGCCGGTCCCGGTCGTAGTGTTTGTCAGAAGCGGTTCGAGCGACTAGCATGGGCAGTCGCGGGGTGGAGCAGCGGCAGCTCGTCGGGCTCATAACCCGAAGGTCAGGGGTTCGAATCCCCTCCCCGCAACCAACGCCGAATCCACCACAGAACCCCGGTTCCGACCAGCCGGGGTTCTTCTTTTCCCTTGGCCCCGCGGCCGATCTGCGGACGCCGAGGGACCTCAGTCGCGGAGGCGGCGTCCCTCGAAGCTCTCGATCGACTCGACGAGGGCGGCCGGGACGGGGATCGGACGCTCAGCGGTGTAGTCGTACGACACGAGGACCGAGTCTGCGATGGCCACGAGTCGGGCCGGGCCGTAGCGGCTCTCGGGGGCCGAGAGCCGGTGGACCATGGAGTAGCTGGTCCGCCCGATCCGCTCGATACGCGTCTCGACGGTGATGAATTCTCCGAAGAAGGCGGGGCTCCGGTAGGTCATCCGGAGCTCGGCCAGGATCATGCCCTCGACCGCCCCGTGGACGCCGAGGTGCATCGGCTGGCCGGTGGCCCGCTCGTAATACGCAGCCCGCGCGATCTCCGCGTAGGTCAGGTATGCGGCGTTGTTCACGTGGCCCATCGCGTCGGTGTCGGCGAACCTGACCTCCACGATCCTGGCATGGGCGAAGTCGCCGTCCACGTCACGCGCATCGGGCGGCACGGGAACGCGCGATCGCGCGGCGGGCGAAGCGTGGCCGGTCATCTCCTCGTTGAGTGTAGGGCTCGAGGCGCTCGCCGCGATTCATGCGCTCGCGGCGCCCCCGGCTACGAAGTCGCCGCAGCGAGATCGCCATTGTCTTACTACGCTGCGCTGGGAGCGTGCCGTTGCAGTCCGGACATCGTGATCACTCTTCGGTCGTTGCAGCGTTGATCGTTGCACCATGGGGACCCGTGTGCGTCGCCGCAACCGCGCGCGGCATCGTCGCGGTCGAGCTGATGTCGAGCCGCGAGAGCTTCGCGGGCGGCCTCGAGCGCCGGCTGGGCCGACCAGTCAGGTGGGTGCAGGCGGACCTGGAACAAGACGGCACGACCGACCTCGACACCGTGGCTCTCGGGCACCTGCGGGCCGCCGCCGCGGCGGTCGAGATGGCCGTCTCGGGCGACGGCGACATCGCCGACCGCTTCGCCTCCCTTCCGGTGGACCTCGAGGATCGCCCGGCCTGGGATCGCGACGTGCTCGCTGCCGTGCGTGTAATCCCCCGCGGTGAGACCCGGAGCTACGGGGACATCGCCCGCGCCATCGGCCGGCCGGGAGCGGCCCGCGCCGTCGGTGGCGCTGTCGGCCGCAACCCCGTCGGCTACGTGATCCCCTGCCATCGGGTGATCGCCGCGGACGGCACCCTGGGTGGCTACGGGGGTGGCTGGTGGGGGGACCAGGAGCGTCTGCTCGACTTGAAAGCTGAACTCCTCGCCAAGGAGGGTCTCACCGTGCGCCGGAGTGGTTCCGCGCCGGGCCGTGGCCGCTAGACTGACCGAGGTTCGCGGTCCGCGGGTGCGCCATGCGCATGCCTCGGCCGGCCGTCTATGGAGGGAGCACGCTCGATGGCCCTGGCCGCAGCACGACCGCCATCGATGTTCGCCGTGTTCCGGAAGCGAAACTTCCGGCTCATGTGGTCGGCGGAGTTCGTCTCGGTTGCCGGCTCGTCGCTGACGGACCTCGCCGCCGGGATCCTCGTCTTCCGGCTGACCGAATCGGCGTTCATGGTGGGCCTGACGCTGATGGTCACGGCTATCCCGACGCTCTTCGTGGGCCTGTTCGCCGGCGTGTTCGTGGATCGGTTCGACCGGAAGCGGATCATGCTCGGCTCGGACCTATTCCGAGGTCTGATCGTCCTCACGATCCCATTCGGAGTCCAGCAGTTCGGCCTGATCTGGCTGTACGGCGCGCTTTTCTTCGCCGCCGTCGTTCGCCAATTCTTTGATCCGGCCTGGGAAAGCGTGGTGCCGGAGATCGCCAGCGACGAGGAGCTTGCGTCCGCGAACTCGTTCCTGTCGATCAGCTCGTTCGGCTCTACCGCGGTTGGGTTCGCGCTGGCCGGATTCCTCGCCCACGTGGACATCTACCTCCCGTTCTACATCGATGCCCTCACCTTCGCGATCTCCTTCCTGTTCGTGTTCGCGGTCCGGATCCAGAAGTTCAGCGCCGAAGAGACCACGACGGTCGCGGTCGTCCTGGCGAACCTCCGCACGGGCGTTCGGTTCCTGTGGGCGACGCCGATCCTGCGCTCGGCGCTCCTCGTGAACCTGCCGATCCTGTTCGCCTTCGGCCTCTGGAACGTGCTGCTCCTGCCAATGGCAATCCGGGAACTCGGGGCATCCGAGTTTGAGTACGGACTCCAGGAAGCCCTGACATCGGTCGGTTTCGTCGCGAGCGCCCTGCTGATGGCCAAGTTCGCCGACCGGCTGCGCGAGGGCCAGTGGATGGTCGTGGCCACGATCGGCATGGGCTTCTTCGGCGTTCTCTACGGGTCCGCCACGAATATCTGGTTTGCCATTGCCATGGTCATTGCATCCGGATTCCTCAATGCACCGCTCGGCGTTGCACGAAGGCTGATCCTCCAGAAGAACACGCCACGCGAGATGCGTGGCCGCGTCTTCTCGGCGTTTGCCGTCTCGCGCGACATCGTGTTCCTCACGGGCATGGCCATGGCCGGACTGGCCGACGTCCTGCCGATCCGTGGGCTCGTCGTCGGGGCGTCGATCGTCCTCATCGGGGCCGGCATCCTCATTCAGTTCATGCCCGGCCTCGGCACGCCGGCCGCAGAGTGGCGCCGCGCCGCCCATCTGCTGCGGACTGCGCATGTGGCACCGCTGGCGGCAGCGGGTCGCGCGGCGACGTCGGCCGACTTTGCCCGGCTCCTCGGCCTGATCCCCGAACTGTCAGGGCTCGCCGTCTCGCGTCGGGCCGAGTTCCTCGTCGGCGCGACGGTGACGCATGCGGATCCAGGATCGGCAATCGTCAAGGTCGGCGACGCAAGCACCTCGGCCTTCTTCGTGCTCAACGGCCGCGTCGTCGCGGGCGTTCCGGCCGAGGGGGGAGACGACCGCTCGCTGTCGGCCATGGGTGCCGGCGACTTCTTCGGTGAGATCGCGGCGATCACCGGGAGCGCTCGGACAGCAAATGTCGTGGCCGACCAATACACCGAGTTCATGGAGGTCCCGGCGGCCACCCTCAAGGGCCTGATGGATGTCCCGGCCATGAACGAGCTGATCAGCTCGAAGCTGAAGGAGCGCCTGACGCGAACGGCGAATGCCGATCTGATCCGCCTGTCGGGGCTCGATCAGCGCGATCTCAAGGATCTCCGCCGTCGCCGACCCAAGGCCCAGACGCCACCGAAGGGACAGGGCGAGGCCGCCGGAGAAGGCTGACCGACTGGCCGTGGTGTGCCTGGCGACCGTGCGCGGGCACCGCGGCGCGGGCACCGCGGCGGTGCGCTGCCATGCCGCGCCGATAGACTGCGGTGATGGAGGATCGGATCTGTCCGAACTGCGACGAGCCGAACCCCGCGAGGGCTCGGCTGTGCGGGATGTGCCGGACCCTCCTCGTCACCGAAGCTGCCGAGGACCGCGGGAAGCTCGTTACGGTGGTCACCTCGGACCTCAAGGGCTCGACGGCCCTCGGCGAGCGACTTGACCCTGAGTCCCTCCGCGAAGTACTCAATCGCTACTTCGGGGTCATGCGAGTCGTCTTCGAATCGCGCGGCGGAACCATCGAGAAGATCATCGGTGACGCGATCGTCGCGGTCTTCGGCCTCCCTCTCCGACGCGAGGACGACCCGATCCGAGCGGTTGAGGCGGCAGCGGAGAGCCAGCGCGCGCTGGCAACGCTGAACGACGAGCTCGAGAAGATCTGGGGCGTCCGGCTCGTGAACCGGACCGGGATCGCAACCGGAATCGTCTATTTCGGTCGCGACGCGGAGGGCCAGCACGTCCTGATCGGGGAGCCGATGGACGAGTCGACCGCCATGGAGCAGAACGCGCCCGCCGACGAAGTCCTCATGGCCGACTCGGTCTATCGGGAGGTGCGCGACATCGTCGAGGCCGAGGACATGGGCCTGAAGACGCCGAAGGGCTCCGACGCCCAGATCCAGTCGCATCACCTGCTGTCCGTGCGGAGCCGGACGGCCGGGGACGACGCCGAGTCTCCGGAACGAGCGGCGGGAATGCGTTCCTGCCACGTCTGCGGCGAGGAGGTTCCCGAGCGGTATGCGTTCTGCTTCACCTGCGGGGCATCCGCGGCGTTCGCGGCCTCGCGCGATAGCCGCAAGACCGTCACCATCGTCTTCGCCAACCCGAAGCCGCGCACCGAGAGCGGCGATCCACTCGACCCGCGGGCGTTCACCGACGTCATGACCCGCTATTTCGAGGCGATGAAGATTGCCCTCG
>JBKKBB010000197.1:0-8654 GCA_046714395.1 Candidatus Limnocylindrales bacterium
CAGGGTAGTCGGTGCAGCCGACGTGATAGATGCCTTTGACGCGTGGGAAGCATCCGCTTCGGCGGAATGTCACCGGGACAGCAACGGAGCGGCTCCTTCGGGAGCCGCTCCGATCTTTTTCCGCCGGCGGGCCGCGGAGCCCGGCAAATTGCCTATCATTCCGCTCCGCAGCGGCCCCGCTGCGCGATCGCGCGCCTGTAGCTCAGTGGATAGAGCGTCGGACTCCGGAGCCGGGCGGGGCCGAGCCTAACGCTTGGTGAGCGGGATCCTGACCGAAACGGGCGGGGTTTTACGCTCAAATGGGATGTGCTCGGACCGCCTTCTCAGCTCCCCTTGATTGGTGGCGCGCGCGGCGCGCGGTCGCTGGCGTCATCCACGGGACTGCATCCGCAGGGCTATCCGGCATGAACCTCAACGATCCCGGCACTCCCGTCAACTGTCACGACCTGGCCGTCGCTCAGCCGCGCGGTCGCGTCGCCGGTGCCGACGACCGCCGGGATGCCGAACTCACGCGCCACCAGCGAGGCGTGTGCCAGCACGCTGCCGGTGTCGGTGACCACGGCAACGCAGCGACTGAAGAGCGGCGTCCAGGCGGGGGCGGTGGCCGGGGCCACCAGCACCTCCCCGGGCTGCAGCCGTTCGAAATCTTCCGGCCCGCGGATGATGCGCACTCGGCCGGTCGCCCGGCCCGGGCTGGCGGGCAGCCCGTGCAACCCGTGCTCGCCGTCCAGCTGACGGCTCCGGACCGCGTCACCGAGCGGAACGAATGCCTTCGTCACCATGGGCGGCAGTTCACCCAGGACCAGTGGCGGAACGAGACGGCGCTGGCGCTGCCAACGAGTCCGGCGCTCAGCCACCGTTGCGGTCCAGCTCGCGGTGCGCTCGTTGTCAGACAGAGTGTCGAGCAGCTCATCGCGGGTCAGGAAGAACACATCCTCGTCCGCGGCGAGCAACCCGCGCCCGCGAACGTGGGCGCCAAGTCGGAGCAGCGCGCTGCGCATGAGTGGCCAGCCGAGCGTGAAGGAGGCGACGACCTCCTCACGCAGCGCCGCGAAGTACTGAGCGGTGGCCAGAAGACCCTCGAATTCCTTCAACTGCCTGGGTTCTGACTGCAGAGCAGCACGCGCCTCGGCTTCGGCCGTCCGGCGCTCGCCCTCGCGCCGAGCCCGCCGCTCGCCCGGGTCACCCTCCGCTGCAAACGGGCCCGCCTCCCCAAGCGTTGAGTGGAACCAGTCGAGGCTCAGGACCGCGTGCGGCTCCGGCGTCGAGGATGTCAGCCCCGCGAGCATCCGCTGGTGACTGCCGTCGACGCGAGGAGCGATGTGCTCGCGGTGGAAGCGGGCCAGGGGAACTTCTGTCTTCCAGCCGGTTCCACCGATGAGGGCGACCCAGATGAAGTAATCGCCTGCCGCGTCCGCGACCTCCTCGATCAAGCCGATCAGTTCTACGGGCGTGAGGGTACCCACCCGCGACTCGCCTCGCCGGACCAGCGATCGATACCGCGGGAGCGTGACCTCCTGCCACTCGCGAACGAACGGCGCGGCCGCGCGTCTCGCGCGCTTGGAAGACATCATCGCCGCCAAGCGGAGAACACCTGGATGCCGGAGGAGCGTCCAGACCATCCCGAGTGGGCTCTCCGTCCACGCGTTCATGGACGTGAAGAACCAGCCGTTGATCACCGCGTACGGGGGCTCAGGACGAGGCGGAGCCCCGATGAGCCGCGTGTTGTTCGCCCAGAAACGCTCATCCAGGCGCGGCAGCAGCCAGGTCTCGAACAGGGGCGTGACCGGGTCACCGAGCCACTCGCCGAGGCGGAAGTTCCGCGCCCAGCCGCCCGGCCCCGGGGCCGTCCACTCCACCTGCTCCGGCAGTGCCGTGATCGGGCGCGCCTGGAGGAGGAACAGCTGACCGCCCGCAAGGGCCCATTCGATGTCCTGCGGGACGCCTCCCAGGTGTGCCTCCACCCGCCGCGCCAGCTCCGCCACGGCACGGGCATCGGCTTCGTCCATGGCATCTTCCGACGCCGCGAGGCACACCGCGTCGCTGCCTCGGACGCTCCACTCGTCGGGCGAGGCCTGACCGGAGACGAGCCGCTCACCCAACCCGCGCACCGCACTGATCACGACCTCCGTCCGGTCGCCGGTGACCGGGTTGGCGGTGAAGGCCACCCCCGCCGACTCGGCCTCGACCAGCCGCTGAACCAGGACCGCCATGGCGGCCGCGGGCTGGTCTCGGCTTGCGCGGTAGGCGGTGGCGCGATCGCTGAAGGCGGAAGCCCAGCACTGCCGCACGCCATCCACGAGGGCATCGGCGCCGCGGACGTCGAGAACCGTCGTGTACTGGCCGGCAAAGGACGCACCCGGGAGATCCTCGTTCACGCCCGAGGAGCGCACGGCCAGTGGCGCATCGCCGAAGGCTGCCGCTGCGTCCACCAGCTCGTCCTTGACGTCGGGGGGAAGTGGCGCTGCCGCGATGCTCTCGGCCAAGCTTTCGGCGCCAAGGCCGTTGGCCGCCAGGAACCGGCCGAATGCGTCGGCTGTCAGGACGAAACCGTCCGGCACCGGGAAGTCCGCATTGGCAAGTTCGCCGAGGTTCGAGGCCTTTGTGCCGGCACGCGCCCTGTCGGTTCGCCCGACGGCGCGCAGGGGCAGCACGTATCGGGTCCGAGGCAGTCGGGGCGATCGAGCGGCGGTAGTCATCTGAGCCTCTTGGTCTGGACGTCGTGGTCGCTATTTCACGTCGATCGTGCCGGCCATCCCGGCCTCCTTGTGGCCGGGAATGGCGCAGTAGAACTCGAGCGGTCCCACGCTCGTAGGCTTGATCGAGAGGGCGACGGTCGAGTTGGCCGGGACCTGGACGTGGATGTTCAGTGCGTCGACATCGAAGGAGTGAGCGAACGAGTCCCGGTTCTCGACGAACATGCCCAGGACGTCCGAGCTGCCCACCGAGTAACTCGTCGGGAGGAACTTCGTGCCCTCCGCGACGAGCGTTGCGGTCGTCGTCGGTGCCGCGGCGACAGACCCGCTCCCGCCGCCCGCGCCGGCCGCGAGGAAGCCGGTCGCGATCGCGCCGATCGTGGCGCCGGCGACGATCGAGATGGCGACGCGCTGCCCTATGCCGGCCGCTGCCGCCGATGACCCGGACCGGACTTCGCGAAACGCCACGACGCCGGCCCAGGCCAGGACGATCGTCCCGACGACCAGCGGGAGGACCGCCGTGAACCCGACGTCGGCCGGATGCGTCAGCGAGTACGGGATAGCTGGAGCGTTCATGAGCAGGAACAGGACGGGCGGGATCAGCAACACGAGCCAGACCCAGCCGCGCCGGCGGGCCGAGGACCAGAAGGTGGCGACCGCAGCGCCGATCGCGAACACGACGAGAAAGCCGCCGATCAGGGGCAGGAACGGTCCAACCTGCTCCGGGTTCTCCGCGAGCGCGGGCAGGATCAGGACCACCAGGATGTACACGAAGAGGACGGCGAGCAGCCAGTACGTGGCTGCGTACACCTTCATCGCAAAGGTGCGTGTCACGGTTTGAGCCCCGGCTTCATGCCTCGGCCCCAGGTTCGAGGGCAGACAGCAGGAACGATGGTGGTCGGGTCGGCATGACGGGATGTTTCACTCGGCGCCGAGGCGCGGTCAAGGAACGCGAAAAAAGCGCCTCCCCGTGCAAGCTGGCGCGGCCCAGCTAGTCGAGCGGACGCGGAATCCCGGGAACGATCACGCCGTAGCCTCGCAGCAGCGCCCGCAGCTCGCGTCGCAGGGCCTGTGGCTCGGATTCGAGGCCGGTAAGCGCCGGGCCGAGCACCACGTTGACCATCGTCCGAGCGAGCTCCTGAGCTGCCTGGTCATCAAGATGCGGGCCGGCGCGCCGAGCGATGTCGCGGAGGATCAGCACGTGGTCGGCGAGGTTGGCGTCGAGCTTGTGCTGCTCCTCGTCGTCGAGGCCCGCCTCGCGCGAAAGACGGGCTGCGAGGATGTAGTGCGGCATCTCGGCGACGGCTCCCTCGATCCAGCTCGAGAGGCGTGAGAGCGGGTCACCAGTGTTTGCAGCCGGTCGGGGCCGGTGCAACTCCGGGTACAGCGGGACGAGCGGATACAGCGCGAAGGCCCTCTTCGAGGGAAAGTATCGGTACAGCGCCGGGATCGAGAGGCCGCAGGCGTTCGCAAGGGCCTTGAGGGTTGCGCCTCGATACCCGTCCTTCCGGAACACAGGCGCGGCGCGGACGTAGAGCTCACGCCGTCTGGCGAGGAGCTCATCGCTCGTCCACTCGGGCCGCCTTCTAGCCTTCACGACGACTTCACAGGACGGACGGGGACTGCGTCACCCGCGACGTCGCCGGCCGACTGTTTCAACCCACACGAGCCTCGCTCCCTTCACGCCATCGATCCCCCAGCCACCGTGATGATGGTGCGCCGGACGGTGCCCGGCGACAAGCGCCTGGATCGCGGTTTCAGGATCGAACCTTGACGAGCCTGACGCTCTACCGGCGTCGGTTCGGTGTTGTCGGGGTATCATCTCGACCCAGCGACGCACGAGACGAACAGGTGTTTCCAGGTTCGGATCGAGCATCGGTTTCTGGTTTCGCGCTCCACATGGAGCGGGAAGCATCGCGCGCCTGTAGCTCAGTGGATAGAGCGTCGGCCTCCGGAGCCGGACGGGGTGTGCGTAGCGCTTGCTGATTGGCAACGCGAGCGACCCTGACCGGGTTTACGCTCCATCCGAGGCCGCTCGCCGTCGGAAATCCAGGCGTCGCCGGAACCGGTCGGCCTGAGCCGCGGATCGACCGCAGCGGCCCGGAGCGACCGACTGTGATGAGAGGATGTCGCGTTCGACGCCGGGACTACTTGACCACGACCGTGCCAACCATCGGCAGGTGGGGCGGACAGAAGAACTGGTAGGTCCCTGGCGCGAGCCCGGGGACCCGGAAGATGAAGGTCCCGGGACCGGTGACGTGCTCGCCTTTGAACAGGAAGGGGCCGTTGACCGCCTCCTCGTAGGTCAGGTGCTGCGGTCGGACACCCTCGGTGATATAGATCGCGTGCTGGTACGGATCTTGATTGTCGAACCGGATCTCGAATGCCGCGCCGCCCGTCACCTCGAACGTCGTCAGCGAGAACTCCCGATCCTTCGCCGCGATGTCGATCACCTCGCTGGCAAGCGTGGGGCTCGGGGCGAGCGTCGGCACCTCGACAACCGTGGGCGTGGTTCCAAGTGGGGTCGCGCCTGTCGAATCTGGCCCGGCGCAACCCATCACGGCGATGCTGAGACCGGTGATCGCGGCTACCGCGATCCAAGCTCGAACAGTAATCAAGGTCGAATCTCGTTCGGCGGAGCCTGAAGCATGACGATCAGCCTATCGGTTGGCAAGACCGCAGGTCTCGAAGGAGCCCACGGCCATGGAGACCTTTGAACAATGCGGCCGAACCCCGCTGCTGCGCCCAGAGAGCGCCGACCGAACGATCGAGCTGACGGCAGGTACCATGTGCGCCGCAGCGGGACGAGCGTGGCGCCCAACCGACCGCAGTCTCGGTCGCTGGGTCCCATGTTCCACGCGAGCACGAAACCGCGCGCCTGTAGCTCAGTGGATAGAGCGTCGGCCTCCGGAGCCGAAGGTCGCAGGTTCGAATCCTGTCGGGCGCGCCAAAGCAACCTTGTCCGGCATCGCGACCGCCAGTCCGTGCGCATACGCCGACGGCGTCAGCCTAATCGACACGATCGTCCTCCCTGTGACCACGATCCGTTCGTAGATGGCGTGGAGCACTTCCGCCTTCGCCTCGGGGACCTCGGCTTCGCTCCAGGTCGATGAGAGCGCCCGGAGCCAGGCCAGGGCGACCTCCGCCGACATGGCCCCGCTGGCGTTGACCTCGAGGCTCTCCTTCGACTCGCGGAGCGCTCGGAGCCGGTTGAGGTAGACCGCATCCCCAAGCCGGCCAGCGGCGTGATCGAGCGCGAGATCGCGCATCTGCCGGTCGATGCGAGCTCGGTCGAGCGTGATCGGCCGGGGAGCGGATCCGAGGGCGCCGACGACGGCGCCGATCGTCTCGTCGTCGAGCTCGAGGCCGGTCATCTGGGCGAGGATGGGCTCCTCCCACGTCTCGTCGCCGTACCGCGCCTGCTCGCCCCACGATCGGCATGGCGCGGGGTGCAGCTTGCGGTGGCGGCCGTCGGCGAAGGTGCCGTCGCTCTTGAGACGGCGGTCGCACACGCAGGTCAGCAGGCCGCCTGCCGGCGGTCAGCGGCGGGGGCGACCCGAGGGTCGAGGTCCGCGTGTACGACGCCTACGAGGCGCGAGACCAGCTCAAGGGCTTGGGCTACCGCTGGAACGCCCAGCACAGGTACTGGGCGAGGTCGCTGGCTGCCGACGGGTTCGACCCCGACCTTCTCCTCGGCCAGGAGTGGGCGACACGAGCGGAGCGGGTGGTCGTCATCGGGGAGTCGGGCGAGACGCTGCTCGACCGTCGGCTGCCCGGGACTCCTGCCACCGCCGGCGAGGCGAGGAGCGGCATGGCGTAGGGGACCCCCGGGAGCGCCTCGCTCCAGCGCAGCGAGCGCTCGACGATCCCGGGCACAGACGTCCGGCTGCAACCCTTCAATGTCCCCACATGAATGAAGGGATGAGCTGAGGGCCGGATCGCGGTCACAGGTGCACCGAGATACCGTGGTATTGTGATGCATCACCCCACGAACGGAGGCCGCCATGACGATCAAGTCCCGCACCCTGCGCCTTCCCGCGGACCAGGCCGAAGCCCTCGAGGCGATCGCCGGCGTCGACGAGGTATCGGTCAACGAGGAGATCCAGCGGGCGATCGCCGCCCACATCGAGGCTCGTCGGTCCGACCCCGACTTCCGACAGCGCCTGAAGGCAAGCATCGAGCGCAACCGCGAGATCCTCGAACGCCTCGCCCGGTGACCGTCTACCTCGAGCTAGCGGACTACCTGCTCATCGCAGAGGCGGTCCTCGGGGTGCCGGCCGAGCTCATCGCCGACTTCAACCGAATCGGTCTGGCGGATTCCGCGTTGGCCGCTCCGCAGGCCGGCTTCGGCGGTGTTGAGGCCTATCCGGACTTCGAGACGAAGGCTGCGGTGCTCTGCTGGCATCTCGTCAAGAACCACCCGCTGCCCGATGGCAACAAGCGCTGCGCCTTCCTGGCCACGGTCGAGTTCGTGGAGCGCAACGGCCGAACCTGGATCCCCGCGCCCGGTGATCCCGATGAGACCGACCGCGTGATCCGGGGTGTCGCCAGCGGCGAGGTCAGCGAGGCGGTATTCCGGGACTGGATCGACCAGCGCTGCGGGTGAGACCGCCGGGCACGGCCGGGCGAGCCGTCACCTGTCGACCGTCGCGCCCGTGGCGCCTACTCGCGGCCCTTCCGTTTGGCCGGGGTCGTTGGCCACCTCGGGTTCATCGCGGAAGCGTGGGCCGACGTGCGCGCCGACGGGCGGACGTCGGCGAGGTCGCGGGGCGGGATCTCGGCGCGCACGTGCCTCGGGCGCGGTGCGGCGGGCACTCCGGCGGCCTGCGCCGCCCGTGGGCGAAGACGCAAGGGACGCGGATGGTGGCCGTCGCACCACCGGCGCGGCCTGCCCCGCCCGCCGAGGTACGGGAGCTCGCCGCCGCAGGCCGGGCAGTGCCGCGGCGGTGCGACGCTCGCGCGGAGGGCCATCGTCGCGGACGCAGCCACTGCCTCGAGGTCGTCAGCGCTCATGCATCTCCCCCTGGCGAAAACCCCCGAAAAGGCGCGAAACCCGGCCGCGTGCACACAGTCGGGAGGCGCGGTCTTCCGGGAGCGCGGAACCCGCGTGTGGGTCCCCCCGGTCAGGCTCCGACGCACCCTTGGTCGAGTTGCACGACCGACAGAGCACGGCGCAGTTGCCGATGTCGAGGGGCGGGCCACCGGCTGCGAGCGGCACGACGTGATCGACGGTCAGGTCGCTGGCCGGGTGGGCATCGCGCTGGTACCCCAGGCACCAGTTCCCGTGCTGGCCACGCCACGCCCGAAGCACACGCGCACTCAGACGTTGCCAGGCCCGCGTGTTGTACAGCGCGTTGTGGCGACTGCGGTTCGACTGCCGGGCGTGCTCGGTGCAGCGACTGCCGGGTCGGCTCGTGACGACACCGCAGACTGTGCAGAGCTTCACGGATCAGCCCGCTCCGGGGCGGGCACCGTCGCGGCGCGTCTGACGCTGGTGACGCTCGCTTTCAGGCCCTTCCACATCGCGACGAGCGTGGCCCGCGTCGACGCAGCGGTCTACTCGCCTACGGTGCTACGCCTGCGGGACCAAGCGGCCGTCACGGGACGCGATACTCAACGGATGCCGCGTTCCCACGCCGGTGGTCGCCCGTTGGCCTATACCCCCGACGAGGCCGCCGAACTCCTGCGAGTCTCGCCATCGCTGATCCGGAGCCTGGTGCGCACGGGTGCGCTGCCGCGGGTTGCCGGGCTGGGACGCGCCATTCGGGTCCCGTCGCGGGCGCTCTATGAGTTCGTCGGGGAGCCCGTGCCGGACCTCCCCGCGGCCCTCGAGATCGAGCCGGCCGAGGCGCCCGAGCCGCGGCCGCCAATACCGGAACGGACGCCGCCGCTCGCCCGGGCGGCCAGCCCGGTCATTCACCGGCCGGTTAGACGTCCAGCGGCACCACGGCCACGGCC
>JBKKBB010000198.1:0-3014 GCA_046714395.1 Candidatus Limnocylindrales bacterium
GCTGACGGCGGTGACCGGGATCACGTTCTATCTCGTCACGGCGGCGCTGGAGCGGCTCGTTATTCCGTGGCACGCATCGCTCCGGGCGACCGAGGTCTGAATTCGATCGCACAGCGAGTCCACAACACGCTATCGTGCGCACGACTGGTCTTGGGCCAGACATGGAGGAGGTCCCGGCCGCGTCCGGGAGCAAGTGAGGAGCGCATGAAGACCAGCAAGGTCCTCGTACTGACAGCCGCCGCGGCGCTGGTGTTTGCGGCCTGCGGCGGAGCCGCATCGCAGGCACCCGCGAGCCAGGCACCGGCGAGCCAGGCACCGGCGAGCCAGGCCGCCTCGGAGGCGCCGCCGGCCAGCGCCGCGCCGGAGGCCGCGAGTGTTCGCCTGCAGCTGCAGTGGGTTCCACAGGCGCAGTTCGCCGGATACTTCGCGGCCGAGCGACAGGGATACTTCGCCGCCGAGAATCTAACGGTTCAAATCCTGCCGGGCGGCCCCGATGTCATCCCGCAGGTCGTGGGATCCGCGCCAGATGGCCCGGAATTCACCATCAGCTGGGTGCCCAAGGTGCTGCAGGCTCGCGAGAGCGGCTCCGACCTCGTTGACATCGCCCAGATCTTCCAGCGATCGGGCACCCTGTCCGTTTCCTGGAAGGACTCGGGGATCACGGGTCCCGCCGACTTTGCCGGCAAGAAGGTCGGCGTCTGGGACTTCGGCAACGAGTTCGAGGTCACGGCGGGAGCCCTCGGCCAGGGCCTCGTCGCCGGGACGGACTACGAGAAGGTCATCCAGCCGTTCGACATGAGCCTGCTCATCAACCGCCAGATCGACGTCGCCGAGGCGATGATCTACAACGAATATGCACAGCTGCTCGAGACGACCAACCCGGAGACGGGCGCGCTGTATTCGCCGGACGATCTCAACGTGATCGACTGGAACGATTACCGCGTCGCCATGCTCCAGGACGCGATCTTCGCTCGTGCCTCGTGGCTCGCCGAGGGAAACAACCGGGACGTCGCCGTTCGTTTCGTGCGCGCATCCCTCAAGGGCTGGATCTACTGTCGCGATCACGCGGCCGACTGCATCCAGTACACGACCGAGGCGGGCAGCACGCTTGGTGCCGGACACCAGGCCTGGATGATGAACGAGATCAACGCGCTCATCTGGCCGAGCCCGGATGGGATCGGCGTCCTGAACCCGATCTTCTACCAGCAGACCGTCCGGGTCGCCAAGGACACCGGGATCCTGACCGCGGATCCGAGCCTCAGCGCATACGATCAGACCATCGCCCAGGCGGCGATTGCCGGACTGACCGACGATCTGATCGGCGCGAACTTCGTGAAGGGGATCGTAGCCATCACGCCGGGCGGGGAATAGCCCCCGGCTTACCCAGGTACGACGACCGGCCGGCCCCGCGGGGGGCCGGCCGTTCTGATCGCATCGCCTTCGGCGTCAGCTCGGGTGGCCGGTTCCGAACTGGCGGTCGCCGGCGTCCCCGAGTCCGGGCACGATGTAGCCTTTGTCGTTGAGCTCGCGGTCGAGTGCGGCGGTGTAGATGTCGACGTCCGGATGGGCCGTCGTGACGGCTTCGACTCCCTCGGGCGCCGCGATCAGGTTCACGAGCTTGATCCGGACCGCGCCCCACTTCTTGAGGACCTCGATCGCCGCGGTCGCGGAACCGCCGGTCGCGAGCATCGGATCCAGGATCAGACAGAGATCCACGTTCGCCGAGTCGGGCAGCTTGTTGTAGTACTCGACCGGCCGGAGCGTCCGCTCGTCCCGGAACAGGCCCAGGTGCCAGACCTGGGCGGTGGGCATCAGTTCCAGCATGGCGTCCACCATCCCGAGCCCGGCGCGGAGGATCGGTACCAGCCCAATCCGGTCGGCGAGCTCGGCGCCATCCATCGTCTCCATCGGCGTCTTCACGTCCAGCGGTCGGACGCGGGCATCTGCGAGGGCCTCGTAGCCGAGCAACCAGGACAGCTCGCGGACGACTTCGCGAAACTTCTTCGGCTCGGTGTTGATGTCGCGGAGGATGCCGAGCTTGTGCTGCACGGCGGGGTGCCGGGAGACATGGAGGGTCGGTGTCGGCATCGACGAAGGCCTCCGATCGGAGTGATCACGGCCGCCGCTGGGCGGCACGACGACGGGCGTTCCTCGCATCGTAGCATCGGGACGGGTCACCGATCGGCCTCCAGATTGACGCCCCGATCCGGCCTGACTACCGTTGTGCTGAGCGGTCGGTGGCGACCGGCCCGACGGCCCTCCGAGTGTCCTCGGATCGTCGTTGGCCATGCCCAGGCCGCCCTGCCCAGGCGCCGGCCGCGTGTCGATGTCTGGGCGTTCTCGATGTCGATCCTCAGGAGGCCCGCCAGTCGTGCCCACCGCTAGCGCCGCAGGCCGAGCCCGCCAGCGGAAGGTCGCTCCGCCGATCCTGGTCCGGCAGATCCGCGACGGGATCGAGGAGAGCGTCCATCGCGGCGATGTCGTCGAGGTGGATGCGGGTGGCCGAATCCTGCGCGCGATCGGCGATCCGGATCAGCCGGTCAGCCTGCGCTCGTGCGTCAAGCCGTTCGGCCTCACAGCGCTGATCGAAGCCGGTGGCATCGACGCGTTCCAGCTGGTGCCGCAGGAACTGGCGCTCATGGCGAGCAGCCACTCGGGCGAGGATCTCCACGTTCGGACCCTTCAGGCGATGTACCGGCGGACCGGCGTCTCACAGGCCACGCTTGCCTGTGGCTCGGACGGCATGCCGCTCGACGCGCTCACGGCGGCCAGACTCGCCCGCGACGGCGAGAAGGCAAGCCCCGTCCGCCACATGTGCTCCGGTCAGCACTCGGTCTTCCTTCTGTTGTGCCGGCTGCACGGATGGGATGTGGACGGCTACTGGCTTGAGGCACACCCGGCGCAGGTCACCTATCGAGCCGCCGTGGCGCGGTCGTTCGGGACGACGCCGGCGAAGCTCCGGATGGCCATCGACGGCTGCGGAATCCCCACCTACGCTTTTCCGCTGCGCGAGG
>JBKKBB010000199.1:0-16343 GCA_046714395.1 Candidatus Limnocylindrales bacterium
GGCGAATTCAATCGGTCGACGCAACAACCTCGGCAAACACCTCTGATGGTTTCAGCCAGCCGAGCGTTTGTCGAGGCCGGCCGTTGAGTTCTCGGGCGACGGCATCGAGGTGGGCCTGGCCGTAGACCGACAGGTCGGTGCCCTTCGGGAAGTACTGGCGGAGCAGGCCGTTGGTGTTCTCGTTGCTGCCGCGCTGCCAGGGACTGTGCGGATCGCAGAAGTAGACCTGGACACCGGTGTCGACCGTGAAGCGGATGTGCCCGGCCATCTCCTTGCCCCGGTCCCAGGTGAGCGAGCGGCGGAGCTGGCTGGGCAGGGTCACGATCTGGGCGGCGACGGCATCCCGCACGATCTCCGCCGTCCGGCCAGCGGGCAGCGCCACGAGCAGCAGGTAGCGCGTCTGACGCTCGACGAGCGTGGCGATCGCCGAGCGCTGGCTGCGCCCGACGAGCAGGTCGCCCTCCCAGTGGCCGGGCACGGCGCGATCCTCGACCTCGGCCGGCCGGTCGCTGATGAGGACCATGTCGCGCAGCTGGCCGCGGCCGTCGGGCAGGCCTCGCCCGCGCGGGCGGCGCCTTGTTCGGCCGCTGCGCAGGCAGCGCGTGAGCTCGGCCCGCAGGGCACCGCGGCCCTGCACGAAGAGCGACTGGTAGATCGTCTCGGCCGACACCCACAGCTCCGGCTCGTCGGGATGATCGTGCCGCAACCGGCCGGCAATCTGCTCGGGCGACCAGCGCAGTTCGAGGAGCGCCTCCACGAGCTGGCGGAGCGGCCGATGATCGGCGAGCTTGCGTGGCTTCGGTCGTCGGGCTCTCGTCGCTGCCAGGCGCTCAGCCCACCACGCCCGATACCCGGGCCGTCCGCCGCCACCGGCAACTTCCCGGCAGATCGTCGATGGCGCCCGGCCGAGGCGCGCCGCGATCATGCGCAGTGACTCGCCGGCGCGGGTCCCGCGGCTGATCTCCTCGCGCTCGGCGAGCGAGAGTCGGAGCGGCGACCGCAACGCCCGTCGCGGCAGCGGGCCACCTTCCTGGCGCACGACCCTGTGGATCGTCCAGCGCGCGCGACCAAGCGCACCCGCGATGTCGCTCGGACGCTCGCCGGCAACGTGGCGCCGGCGGATCTCCGACCGCTCCGCCGCCCTGATCAATGAACCACGGGCCATGCCCACTCCTCCCGTCGGCCATGTCGGCCACTTCAGCGAGGAGTGTTGCGATGACCGCTAGAGCCCGAGCCAGGAAGTCGGGCCGACCCGTGTCCAGCACAGACGCTGGGATGCTCACCGACTTCGAAAGTCGGCTTGACACCGACATCACCGCGACCGGATAGTGCAGTTCATTCGCCGAGCGCGGCGGCGCTGTGCCTGCGAATGGCGCAGGAGCAGGGTTAGTGATCTGCGGATTGCGCGTCCCAGCGCAGGCCTCGCTCCGCAAGCCGCACGAAGGAAGCATCCGTCCGTGATGACGCAAGCCCCCACCGAGAACGTGCCGAGTGGAGTGGCGCGCGCGGCCGCTTCCTCCGGGGAGCCGGCCGTTCGACTCGAGGGTGTCACGAAGCAATTCGGCGATGACGGGGCTGTAAGGAGAGTCGCCGGGGCAATCGGGTCCGCTCCGGGGAGCGCCGTGATCGCGGTCGATTCGATCGACCTCGAGATCCGTGACGGCGAGTTCTTCTCCATGCTCGGGCCGTCCGGATCCGGAAAGACGACCACGCTGCGCATGATCGCCGGTTTCGAGCGTCCGACCAGGGGCCGGATCCTGTTGCATGGACAGGACGTGACCAACATTCCGCCGTTCGATCGCGACGTCAACACGGTGTTCCAGGATTACGCGCTGTTTCCGCACATGACCGTGGGCGAGAACGTCGCCTACGGGCTGATGGTCCGCAAGGTGCCACGGCCGGAGCGAGACCGTCAGGTCGCCGAGGCGATGGCGATGGTTCGTCTGGAAGGCTACGACCGACGCAAGCCCGGCCAGCTGTCCGGCGGCCAGCGGCAGCGCGTGGCGCTCGCCCGGGCGCTCGTGAACCGACCCAAGGTGCTCCTCCTTGACGAACCCCTCGGGGCCCTCGACCTGAAGCTCCGCGAGGAGATGCAGATCGAGCTCAAGGCGATCCAGCAGGAGGTCGGGATCACCTTCATCTACGTGACCCACGACCAGGAAGAGGCGCTGACGATGAGCGACCGCCTGGCGGTCTTCAACAAGGGAAGGATCGAGCAGATCGGCAGCCCGGCGGACGTCTATGAGCGCCCGGCGACCCGATTCGTGGCAGGATTCGTGGGCACCTCGAACCTGCTCACCGGCGAGGCCGCCAGGACGATCACCGGGGCGGACGGGACCTACACCGTGCGTCCCGAGAAGATTCACCTGGTGGATCGAGACTCCGCGCCCGCTTCGGACGAGGCATCGGCCACCGGAACGATTCGCGAAGTGGTCTATCTGGGACCGGACACTCGGTATATCGTGGCGCTCGACGCAGGTGGCGAGCTCGTCGTCACCCAGCAGAATCTCGCGACCTCATCGATGGAGGCGCTCTCGGCCAAGGGACGGGCGGTCCGCCTCACCTGGAAGCGCCAGCACAATTTGCCCGTCGGGGACGGGTAGGGACGAGCGGCGCCGTGCCGGAATTGCCGGCAGGCACCTTGGAATGGATCGGTTCCAACCGGAATCGATCGGAGGAGGAGCATGAAGCACCGTACCTTCCTGGGAGCACTCGGCGTGCTCGCGATCGTCGTTGCCGCCTGTGGCGGCGGGGCCAGCCCCAAGCCGTCGCTGGATCTGCCGAAGGAGATCGGCGCCGGCGAGGGCAAGCTGAACCTGATCATCTGGGCCGGCTACGCGGAGCGCGGCGAAATCGTCGCCGAGTACAACTGGGTCACACCGTTCGAGGATGCGACCGGCTGCAAGGTCAGCGTCACGGCGATGGGCAGCTCGGCCGAGGGCGTTCAGCTGATGGAGTCAGGCCAGTACGACGGCGGGTCGTTCTCGGGCAACGCCACTGATCGCCTCATGGCGTCCGGGACGGTGGCCCCGGTCAACGTCGATCTCCTGTCCAACTACGCAAACGTTTTCGAGGGCCTGAAGAACAAGGGCCACAACTCGATCGACGGCGTGGCCTACGGCGTGCCGCACGGCCGCGGACCGAACCTGCTCGCGTACAACACAGAGGTCATCACGACCACCCCCACGAGCTGGGACTCGATCTGGGAAGACGGCTCGATGTACAACGGCAAGATCAGCATCTACGGCTACTCGGACTTCATCGCCGACGCCGCCCTGCACCTCATGGTCAAGCAGCCCGATCTCGGGATCACGAACCCGTACCAGCTGACCCAGGCGCAGTTCGACGCAGCGATCAAGCTCCTCGAGGCGCAGCGTGACAACGGCGCCGTCTATTGGGGCAGCTACAGCGACCAGGTGAACTCCTACGCGGCGGGCGACGTCGTGACCGGAACTACCTGGCAGTTCCAGGTCAACCTGCTGCAGGGCGAGGGCGAGCCGATCGCTGCCGTCCTTCCCGACGAGGGTTCGACCGGCTGGTCGGACACGTGGATGATCCACGAGAATGCCGCGAACCCGAACTGCATGTACCAGTGGATGAACCACATGATGTCGGCCGAGGCGAACGGCATGGCCACGGTCTGGTTCGGCGAGGCGTCGACCAGCCAGCAGGCATGTGACTTCGCGGAGACCCTCTCCCCCGGCCATTGCGAGCTGACGCACGCGGCGGACGAGGCCTACTACTCGAAGATCTGGTACTGGGCGACACCCAGGGCCGACTGCGGCGATAGCGACGCCGCCACGACCTGCAAGGACCAGGACGCCTGGACGGAGGCCTGGACCGCACTGACCGGCTCCTGAGCCTCCGGCTCGGCCGAACCGTCACCCACCGAGAGGCTCCCCGGCTCGCCCGGGGAGCCTCTCTTGATCCGCACCCGCATCCGCACCACGGAGCCCGATGAGCGCCTCGACCGCGAACAGCACCGCGAGCCCGAGCCGTCCCGGCCGGTTACGGCGCCTGCTGACGTGGCTGCACCCGCGTCGCGGGCTCCAGCTCCGCCTCCTGCTCGCCGGCCCGCTCGGCTGGCTTGTCATCATCTACCTCGGCTCGCTCGCGATTCTGCTCCTGAACGCCTTCTGGACCAAGGACTCGTTCACGGGCAAGGTCGAGCCGTTCAGCTGGACGCTTGATGCGTTCGAGAGCCTCGTCACGGTCGAGGTCTACCGGACGATCGCCGTCCGGACGCTGGTCATGGCGATCCTCGTGACACTGACCGACGCCCTGATCGCGCTGCCGATCGCCTACTACATGGCCAGGATCGCCTCTGCGAGGACGAGAGGCCTCCTCGTCATCGCCGTGCTGATGCCGCTCTGGGCGGCCTACCTTGCGAAGGTCTACGCGTGGCGGACCATCCTCCAGGGCAAGGGCATCCTCGAGTGGGGCCTGGCCTTCTTCGGCATCGACGGACCCGGGTTGGATGAGATCGCCAACACCTGGCTGGTCCTGAGCTACCTCTGGCTGCCGTACATGATCCTGCCGATCTACGCGAGCCTCGAACGGATTCCGAACTCGCTCCTCGAGGCGTCGGCCGACCTCGGCGGGAGGGCGGGCACGACGTTCCGGCGGGTCGTCCTTCCGCTCGCCTTCCCCGGCGTCGTGGCGGGCTCGATCTTCACCTTCTCCCTCACCCTCGGGGACTACATCACGCCGGACCTCGTGTCGGATACGAAGTTCATCGGCAACGTCATTTACGACAACTCCGCGCTGGGCAGCCTGCCCCTCGCGGCGGCATACTCACTCCTGCCGATCGCGATCATGATCGTGTACCTCCTCGTGGCACGCCGTCTCGGCGCGTTCGAGTCGCTGTGAGCAGGGACGCCCATGGTTGAGTCGCGAGCCGTCCGGATCGCCCTCCGGACCGCGTCGGCGCTCGCCGTCGCGTTCCTGTACCTGCCGCTCGTGATCCTCGCGATCTACGCCTTCAACCCGAGCCGGCTGCTTGTCTGGCCGCCGAGCGGCTTCACGCTCGTCTGGTTCGGTGAGGCAGCCGCGAATGCGGCTGTTATGCAGGCGGTCGTGAATTCGCTCCTCGCCGGCACCTTCGCGACAGCGGTGGCGCTGGTGCTCGGGACCCTCGCGGCGTTCGCCGTCCAGCGCTTCTCATTCTTCGGCCGGGAGTCGATCTCGTTCCTGTTCGTCATCCCGATCGCCCTCCCGGGCGTCGTCACCGGGATCGCGCTGCGGACGACGTTCGTGACCTTCGGCGTCGACTTCGGGCTGATGACAATCATCATCGGGCACGCGACGTTCTGCGTCGTCATCGTCTACAACAACGTCATCGCCCGCCTCCGGAGGCTGCCGAGATCGCCCGAGGAGGCATCGGCCGACCTGGGCGCCGATCCGGCAACGACCTTCCGCCGGATCACCCTCCCGGGGATCGGGACGGCCCTGCTCTCCGGCGGCCTGCTGGCCTTCGCGCTCTCGTTCGACGAGGTTATCGTCACGATCTTCACCTCCGGACCCGGCACCCAGACGATCCCGATGTGGATCTACGAGGCGATCGGGCGCCCGACCGAGCTGCCGGTCGTCAACGTCGTGGCGCTCGTGCTAGTCCTTCTGAGCGTCATCCCGGTATACCTCGCCGAGCGGATCGCCGGCGGTGGGGTGTCTGGCGTCACAAGATGAGGCGAGCGCTCGGTAGCAGTCGCTGACTGCAGCCGGAAGGAGCAAGGGCGGCAGGTCCGCCTTTCCCCGCCGCGCGCGGTAGCATCAGGTCATGGCTGACACCGTGGACCTCGCCGCCGCCAGCGCAACCCTCGAGGCCGAGGCCGCGCGCCTGCGCGCGTCCATCGGCGAGGCGATCGAGGGTCCCGGCCAGATGACCTACGGCTCACAGGCCGCCGCCGCGACCCACGTCTTCGAGCAGCAGCGCGATCTCGCCCTGCGAGAGCACGAGCGCACGCAACTGGCCCTGGTTGAGGACGCTCTGGCGCAGGTTGAGGCGGGAAGCTACGGACGTTGCCGATCCTGCGGCAAGCCGATCGCTCCGGCACGTCTCGAGGCGATTCCCTGGGCCGGTACCTGTATCGACTGCGCGCGCAGCAACCCTCGATGACCCGGTTCGTGGCCCTCCATCCGGGCCGCGCACGCTCGCCGGCAGCCGGAACCGCGGGTCTCGTGACCCTCGAAGACATCCGGGCGGCCGCCCGGCGCCTGGACGGGATCGCATTCCGGACGCCCCTCGTCGAGTTCTCGGCCGGCCCGCCGCGCATCCTGCTCAAGGCAGAGTCGCTCCAGTCGATCGGGGCGTTCAAGATCCGCGGCGCGTACAACGCGATGTCGCAGCTGACAGCGGCGGAACGCGAGCGCGGCGTCGTGACGCATTCCTCCGGTAACCACGGCCAGGGCGTCGCGCGAGCCGCCCGGCTCCTCGGGATTCGGGCGACCGTGGTGATGCCGGACGACGCGCCGGCCGTCAAGCGCCAGCGAATCGCGGCAGATGGCGCCGAGATCGTGACGGTCGGTGTCGAAAGCGGTGCCCGGGAGGCCATGGCCCGTCGGCTGTGCGAGGAGCGGGGGCTCGTCCTCGTGCCGCCGTATGACGATGACCGGGTGATCGCCGGCCAGGGGACCTGCGGCCTCGAGATTGCCGAAGACGTGTCCGACCTGTCGCTCGTGCTGGTGCCGATCGGTGGGGGCGGCCTCGCCAGTGGCGTGGCGGCCGCCGTGCGCGCGGTTCGGCCCGAAGCCCGGATCGTGGGCGTGGAGCCGGAGCTGGCTGCCGATGCGGCCGAGTCGATGGAGGCGGGCCGGATCGTGCATTGGGACGGCGCCCTGACCTCGCGGACCATCTCCGACGGCACCCGCACCCAGGCCATCGGCCGGCGTCCGTTCGAGCACCTGACGCGACTCCTGGATGGGGTGGTGACGGTAAGTGAGGCGGAGATCGCCGCGGCCGTCCGCCTCGCCGCCGAGGAGAGCCGCCTCGTCGTGGAGCCGTCGGGCGCCCTGTCGATCGCAGCGGCGCGCTTCCGCGCCGCCGAGCTCGGCCTGGCCGACGCCGAGGGCACCGTCGTCGCCATCGTCAGCGGCGGCAACGTGGACCCGGCGCGCTACCGGGAGCTGCTGGCCTCGCCCGTCCCCGACTGACCATCCCCGCCGGACTCCCGTCGGGTCCGGAGCGCGGCCTCGCGCTCGCTGATCGCCGCGCGCTCGACGTCGGCCCGCCGCTCGGCGGCCGGTTCATCGCGTCTCTCGCTGCGCATCCATCCGGCGAGCACCGCCAGCGTCGCGATGAGGAAGATCACGTCGGCCACGAACCACATGATCCCGGCCGCCAGCCGCTGGTCGGCCAGGGCGTGGATGCCGTAGGGCGCGCCGAGTGACACGTAGTGTGCGTACAGCGGGCTTCCGGCGAACAAAATGGCCATGGCCAGAAACGAGTTCTGCGGCATCTGCAGAAAGACGTACCCCATGCGGGCGGCATGACGCATCCGATGCGGAGCCGGGTCGAGACCGATGACGGGCCACCAGAACAGCAGCCCGACCGCCAGGAACAGGGCGTGTTCGAGTTCGTGGATGGCCCGGTCCTCGAGCGCCAGGTCGAACAGCGCCGAGAAGTGCGAGCCCCACATCACCGTCGCGAACGCGAGCCAGGCGAAGACGGGATGTCCAACGATGGACACCAGCCGGCTCTGCAGCAACGGCAGAATGAGGCGGGTCCGCGTCCGGGGCGCCGCGACCCGCAGGATCTGCGTCACCGGGGCGCCGAGTGCAAGTAACGGCGGGGCGACGAGCGTCAACAGCAGGTGCTGGACCATGTGCAGGGAAAAGAGTGTCGTGTCGTAACGGGCGAGCCCGGACAGCAGGGCGACGGCGATCGCGGCGAGACCGCCCAGAAAGGCCCAGCGCTGGCGGTTCGGGACGCGGTGCTCCGGGTGGGTCCGATCGATCGCGCTGAGCAGTCGCCACCAGAGAATCGCGATGATCAGCAGCGGGAGGGCGACGGTGGGCTCGAGATCCCACCCCAGCAGCAGGGTGGCCGCGTCCGGCCGCGCCTCCGGCACGGCGCCGTGCGCGCGAGCGACCGGAGCCAGCATGGTGGCAAAGACAACCGAGCCGGACAGGCCCACGAGACGGCGCGCGACCAGCGGCAGGTGCACGTGTGCCATGGTCCCACGCGGCGCCGACGGGCACCCGCGCCGACGGGCACCCGCGCCGAATTGGGCTCGGGTATCATTTCGAGCGGTCGGCCCCGAGTGGCTGGCTCAACGCATCGCGCCCCCCGCCGGCCGGCCCGTCCCGCCGGCATCGTGACTCCGCAATCAACTTGAGGACCGCCGATGTCGAGCAGCCCCAGGAAGCGACCTGCGCCAGACGCCCTCGTGGCGGGCTTGGTGGTCGCCATCCTCGTGGCACTCGTGGCCGCCGTGTTCCTGACCGGGTTCGGCTCGTCGCTCTACCCGCCGGCCGCCGCGACTGCTCAGGGCAAGGAAATCCGCGGCCTGTACGACATCGTGTTCGCCTTCGCGGTAGCCATCTTCCTGATCGTCGAGGGCCTGATCGTGTGGAGCGTGCTGCGCTACCGACGACGCCCCAGCGACGTCGACTTGCCGGTTCAGACCCACGGCAACAGTCTCGCCGAGATCATCTGGACGGTCATCCCGACGGTGGTCGTGCTCTACCTGTTCGTGATCTCGTGGCAGAGCCTCAACCGCGTCGACGCGGTGAGCGCGCAGCCCGACGTCCGGATCCACGCGATCGCCGGGCAGTTCCTGTGGCAGTTCGAGTATCTCGATGCGAGCGGCAAGACGATCGCCACGCAGAGTGCACCCGCTTATGACGCGGACACCGGGCTCGGTGGCATGGCCGTGCCGGCCGGCCGTTCCGTCCAGGTGACCCTCGACAGCCCGGACGTCATCCACGCCTTCTACGTCCCCCGCTTCCTGTTCAAGCGGGACGTCGTCCCGGGGCAGACCAACATCTTCGAGTTCACGGTCGATCCCAGCGAGGCCGGCCAGGTCTTTCGAGGCCAGTGCGCCGAGTTGTGCGGGACCGGCCACCGGCTGATGCTGTTCAACGTGATCGCGCTGTCGCCGTCGGACTACGACCGGTGGCTCGGCGCCCTCGTCGAGAAGTCGAACGCCACACCGGCGCCGCTGCCCAGCGGCACGGCCCTGAGCGTCACCGCGAAGGACATCGCCTTTGACACCAAGGCGCTCGAGGTCCCCGCCGACGCCCAGTTCGGGATCGCCTTCGCGAACCAGGATCCGAGCGGCGTGCCCCACGACATTGACATCAGGGATTCGAGCGGCAAGGTCGTCGAGAACCAGGAGACGATCACCGGCGGCACGAGCGCGAACTACGCCTACACCCCGCTGCCCGCGGGCGAGTACACATTCTTCTGCTCGATCCACAGCAATATGACCGGCACCCTGATGGTCAAGTAAGGAACGCGGCATGGCTACCCACGCGCTGACCCCCACCACAACGGCCTACTCCCGGGGCGTCCTGTACGAATGGCTGACGACCACCGATCACAAGAAGATCGGGATCATGTACCTCATCAACTCGTTCGTGTTCTTCCTGATCGCCGGGATTCTCGCCCTCGTGGTGCGGACGGAGTTGGCCCAGCCGGGACTGCAGTTCCTGACCGACGAGCACGTGTACAACGAGATGTTCACGATGCACGCCACGATCATGATCTTCGTGTTCGTGATCCCGATCCTGGCCGGCCTCGGCAACTACGCCGTCCCGCTCCAGATCGGCGCGCCCGACATGGCGTTCCCGCGGATCAACGCCCTGTCGTTCTGGATGCTCCCGCTCGGCGGGATCCTCCTCGTGTCGAGCTTCTTCACGGGTGGAACGGCAGCGGCCGGATGGACGAGCTATCCGCCCCTGTCGCTCGAAGGTCCGTTGAATTCGCCCGGATCCGGACAGGACCTGTGGATCGTTGCCCTCATCCTGATCGGGACCAGCTCAATCCTCGGTGGCATCAACTTCCTGGTCACGATCTTCAAGATGCGTGCCCCGGGCATGACCCTGTTCCGGATGCCGATCATGGTCTGGACGATCCTCGTGACCAGCGTCCTCGTGGTCATGGCCACCCCGGTCATCACCAGCGCCCTGGTCATGCTGTTCATCGACCGCAACTACGGCGGCCACTTCTTCGATCCGTTCGGTGGAGGCAGCGCCGTCCTCTACCAGAACATCTTCTGGTTCTACTCCCACCCCGCGGTCTACGTGATGGTCCTGCCGGCGATGGGCGTGATCAGCGAGGTGCTGCCCGTCTTCAGCCGCAAGCCACTGTTCGGTTTCAAGGCGTTCATCTTCGCCACCGCGGCCATCGGGGCGCTCGGGTTCTCGGTCTGGGCCCACCACATGTTCACGAGCGGCGCGGTCTTCCTCCCGTTCTTCAGCCTGCTGACGTTCATGATCTCGGTTCCCACGGGCGTGAAGATGTTCAACTGGGTGTTCACCTTGTTCCGCGGCCAACTGACGTTCTCGACGCCGCTGATCTTTGCCCTGGGCTTCCTGACGATGTTCCTCATCGGCGGGATCAACGGTGCCTTCAGCGCCGCGGTCCCGGTCGACTTTGCGCTCCACGACACGTACTGGGTCGTCGCCCATCTGCATTACGTGCTCTTCGGTGGATCCGTCTTCGGGGTCTTTGCTGGGATCTACTACTGGTTCCCCAAGATGTTCGGCCGGATGCTGGATGAGGGCCTCGGCAAGATCCAGTTCGTGCTGATGTTCATCGGCTTCAACTTGACCTTCTTCCCGATGCACATGCTTGGGCTGCAGGGCATGCCGCGCCGGATCGCCGACTATGCAGGCGACGCGGGCTGGAATGACTGGAACATGGCTGCGACGATGGGCGGGTTCCTGATCGCGGCCTCGATGCTGCCGTTCATCTGGAACGTGTTCGTATCGATGCGCAACGGCAAGGTCGCGGGAGACGATCCGTGGGAAGGGAACACGCTCGAGTGGGCGACCTCGTCCCCGCCGCCGCCCTACAACTTCGACCACCTGCCTGAGATCCGATCCGAGCGGCCCGTTTTCGACGCCCGCCACGGACAGCGCGGACATTGAGGGAGCGCCGACGACCGTGACCGCCGACAGCCACGCCGTCACGACCGCCGAGCACAGTCCCATGGCCGGCCTGGCTCACGATACGCGGGGCGGGATCAGTAACCCCATCCTCGGGATGCTCCTGTTCATCACCTCGGAGGTGATGTTCTTCGCCGGCCTGTTCGCCGCCTACTTCAACACGCGGGCGAATTTCGTCGATCCCAGCGGGGTCAAGGCCTGGCCGCCCGCGGAGTTCGACCACATCCTCAATCCGTTCTCGCTGATCCTGGTGGCGACGGTGATCCTGGTCCTCAGCTCGGTCACCCTGCAGATGTCGATCTGGGCTATCCGTCGCGACGACCGCCGTGGCTTCATCCGCAACCTGGCCGTGACATTCCTGCTCGGGGTGCTCTTCCTGCTGATGCAGGCGTACGACTACGGCCTCCTCTTCGAGGAGGGGATGACCCCGGGATCCGGGCCGTTCGGGACGACCTACTACACGCTGACCGGGTTCCACGGCGCTCACGTCTTCGGCGGCGTGATCATGCTCGGGGTCGTGCTGTACCGAGGCATGACCGGCCAGTTCTCCTCGCGCCACCATGACGCGGTCGAGGCGGCATCCCTGTACTGGCACTTCGTCGACGTCGTCTGGATCCTGCTCTTTACGATCCTGTACTTCCTGTAGCGGGAGGGAATGCGAATGCACCCGATGCGCCATCCTCGGAACATCGCCCTGATCGGGATCTCCTTCGTGACGGTGGGTGCGATCTACGCGCTCGGAGCCGTGCCGCTCGGCTACCAGATCGAATGGGCCGGCGTGACCATGCTCGGCGCCCTCGGCATCGCCCTCTCGATCATGGCGTACGTCCTGATCGCCGGGTCGACCGGCGACTGAGGTCGCCCGCCTCCCATGCAGGAGCTCTGGCAAGCGATCCTGGACTTCCTCTCCCTGATCGTCATCCCGGACTGGGGTCAGCTCATCACGCTCATTCCGGTTGGTCTGCTCGGGCTGGTCGTGCTGTTCTTCCTGATCACGATCCGTGCCTATGCCACTGCCGGGCCGACCCGTCGGGGCCCGACGCGCCTGACCCCGATCGCGCCGCCGAGCATCCACATGCCCGGTCCCTCGTATTCCCCGATCTTCGCCGCGGTCGGGACCGCCGCCTTCCTGTGGGGCCTCGTCGTTGGCGGCACGGCGCTGTGGGTCGGTCTGACGATCCTCATCCTGGCCCTGCTCTACTGGGGTCGAGAGGCGATCCGCGACTTCGATCACGCCACCCACGTCGAGACGCTCCCGGCCGTCATCCACCCGGGCCCGCCGCCCGGTGTGCACATGCCCGGGCCGTCCTTCCGGCCGATCCTCGGTGCCATGGGGACCGCGGCCCTGCTGTACGGGCTGGTAATGGGCGGCTGGCTGCTCGCGGCCGGTGTGCTCATCTTTGTGATGACCCTCGTCGGCTGGCTTCCAGATGCCCGGGCCGAATACGCCAAGGCCGTTCTGGCCGACCAGACCGGCCATCTCGAGAACCCTGCGCCGCCCGGCTGGCCGCGCCGCCTGCTACAGGTTTCCATCGTCCTGTTCGTGTTCGCCGCCCTCGTGCAGACCGGCGTCCTACCGCCGCGAGGCGCCGACACCGCGGCCGGAGGTGCCGCCGAGAGCCCCGGCCCGTCGGATTCAGGCACCGAACCCGGGACAGCGTTCTCGATCGTGGCGAAAGACATCGCTTTCGATACCACGTCGATCATCGTGGCGGCCGACGCGTCGTTCACCGTTGCCTTCCAGAATCAGGATTCGCCGGGCATTCCCCACGACATCGATGTCCGTGCCGCCGATGGGAAGACCGTGCTACAAGACCAGGAAGTGGTCAACGGCGGTGCGGCGGCGGACTACGCCTATGACGGCCTGGCTGCCGGCACCTACGTCTTCATCTGTTCGATTCACCCCGTGCCTACGATGACCGGGACGCTCACCGTCAAATAGGGGGCAGGTCACGGGTTTTCGGATCGATCCACGGCGACGGCCGATCGCGGTCGCTCTTGCCCTCGCCCTCCTCACGACGGGAATGGTGGTCGGGTTCGCGAACCTCGGTGGGCCGAACATGCCGGCAGAACCGGAGGGCATCGGCGTGGGACGGCCCGCACCTGGATTCGCCGGGCAGACGCTCGACGGTGAGGCGCTGGCGCTTTCTGACTTCCGCGGCCGGCCGGTGATCGTCAACTTCTGGGGCCCATCCTGCGTCCCGTGTCGCGACGAGTTCAAGCTGTTCATCGAGCGGCTCGACCGTCATGCGGCCGATGGCCTTGTCCTGATCGGCATCCTCATGTTCGACCCGCCGGCGCCGGCCCGAGACTTTGTTGCGGCCACTGGCGCGACCTGGCCGACGATCGATGATCCAGATGGATCGATTCGATCCGCGTATCGGGCCATCGCCCGCCCTCAGACCTATTTCATCGATCGCGCCGGGGTCCTTCGCGGCATTCAGGTCGGGCAGTTGACCGAGACCGACTTCGACCGCTTCTACGCGGCAATCGCCGGCCCGGCGAGCCCGGGACTCCCGTGACCGACGGCGGTGCGGCCTTCGTCCTCGACCGCGTGGTCAAGCGCTACGGGATGGCCACGGTGCTCGACGGCGTGTCCCTGACCGTCCAGCCCGGCGAGTTCGTGGCCATCCTCGGGCCGAACGGGGCCGGCAAGACGACCAGCGTCGAGATCCTGGAGGGCTATCGGACGCCGGACGCCGGCGCGGTCCGCGTCCTCGGTCAGGACCCGGCCCGCGGAGGTCCGGCACTCAAGGCGCGGGTGGGCCTCATGTTGCAGGGCGGCGGTCTCGATCCGCGCAGCACGCCCCGCGCGATGCTGCGTCTGTACGCGTCCTTCCACGACGGCGCGCGGTCCGCGGATGCCCTCCTTGATACCGTCGGGCTCAGGTCGGTTGCCGATACGACCGTGCGGCGACTGTCCGGTGGTGAACGCCAGCGCCTCGCCCTGGCCCTGGCCCTTGTCGGCGATCCTGAGGTGCTGATTCTCGACGAGCCGACGGCGGGGATGGATCCGGATGCTCGGCGGGCCACTCGCGAGCTGATTGCCGGGCTGCATGCAGAAGGCCGGACGATCCTCATCACGACCCACGATCTCGGCGATGTCGAGCGCCTCGCCGATCGCGTGGTCGTCCTGCATCGGGGCGGCATCGTCGCCGATGATTCGCCCGCGGCGCTCGCGGCCGGCGCGGCGCCAAGGCTCCGTTTCCGCTTGGCGCGTGCGCTCAGTGAGCCCGAATCGGCCGCTCTCGAGGCGGCGATCGGCGCCGTCTCCCCGGCAGCGCGGCTGGTCCGCGAACCGGGAGCCGGGCCCGACGCGCTGCTCGTGGACGGCGTCATCCCGGACCCGATCCTCGTGGCGACGGTGGCGGCCTGGTGTGCGTTCGCGGCGGTCCAGCTGACCGAGCTCCGGTCGGCGACGGCCACGCTCGAGGAGCGCTACCTGGAACTGACCGGCGACCGGGCCGTTGAGGTTGGGTCATGAGCCGCCCGGCGTCCCCGGTTCGGGCGGCCGCTGCGCTGGCCGCTATGGAGCTCCGACTGACCGCGCGGCGCGGGGAGAACGTCCTGGTCACGATGGTCATTCCTCCCGCGGTCCTGCTCTTCTTTGCCGCGACCGGCCTCGCGACGGGCGTGGCGGGTCGGGCCGTCGACTTCCTGGTCCCCGGCGCCCTGGCCCTCGCGGTCATCGCCAGCGGCCTGGTCAACCTCGGCATCGCCACCGCCTACGAGCGGAGCTACGGCGTCCTCAAGCGGTTGGGTGGATCGCCGCTGCCGCGTTGGGGCCTGGTCGCCGCGAAGCTGTCGGCCGTGCTGATCCTCGAGATCCTGCAGATCGCCCTGCTGCTGGTCATCGCCGGCGTGGTCCTCGGCTGGACGGTCCCGTCTGGGTCATCCCTGGCGCTGTTCACCCTGGCCGTCCTCACCGGGACGCTGGCCTTCTCGGGCCTCGGCCTGCTGCTCGCTGGAACGCTTCGGGCCGAGGTGACGCTGGCCCTGGCAAACGGGTTGTTCCTCGCCTTCCTGATGATCGGCGGAATCGTGCTTCCGGTGGGCCATCTGCCCGGACCGATTCAAGCCATCGCCGCTGTGCTGCCGGCTGCGGCGCTGACCGACGTGTTCCGCGCGTCACTTGGCGGCGCCGTTGATCCGGCCGGCGCGTTCTTCCTGCTGCTTGGGTGGGGCGTGGTTGCCTCGGGACTGGCGATCCGGTTCTTCCGCTGGGAGTAGGCCGCCCCCCGGCGGCCTCGACAATGGCGGCGCGGCGGCGGTCGGTCAGCCCTCGAAGCGGCGGAAGATGGCGACGGCGTTCTGGCCGCCGAACCCGAAGCCATTGATCATGGCCGTGTCGACGCGGAGTTTCCGCTTGACGTTCGGGGTGTAGTCGAGGTCGCACTCCGGGTCCGGCTCTCGATAGTTGATGGTCGGGGCGATCCAACCGTCCTGGATGGCGCCGATGGCCGCAATCGCGGCCACCGAGCCGGCGGCTCCCAGGAGATGTCCGACCATCGACTTCGGCGACGAGATCGGCAGGGAGGTGGCGCGCTCGCCGAACGCCCGCTTGATCGCCTTGGTCTCGGTGACGTCGTTGAGCGGCGTCGACGTGCCGTGGGCAACGAGGTAGTCGATGTCCGACGGACCGATTCCGGCGTGGCGCAGGGCGCCGCCCATGGCCATGGCAGCGCCACGCCCGGTCGGTTCCGGAGCGGAGATGTGGTAGGCGTCGGCGGTCAGGGCAGCGCCGACGATCTCGGCCAGGATGGTCGCGCCGCGCGCCTGCGCGTGGGCCGCGGACTCGATCACGAAGACCCCGGCTCCTTCACCGAACACGAACCCATCCCGGGTTCGGTCGAACGGTCGCGACGCCCCTGCCGGGTCGTCGTTCCGCTTCGAGAGCGCGCCCATGTTGCCGAGCGCCGCAAAGGCCATCGGCAGGAGCGGGGCTTCAGAGCCCCCGGCGATCACGACGTCGCACTCCCCGTTGGCGATCAGGCGAAGGGCATCCTGAAAGGCGATGACACCGGAAGCGCAGGCCGCGACCTGGGTCATCAGGGGACCGGTCAGCCCGTACTTCATGGACACCTGGGCCGCGGCCATGCTGCCCGAAACCGCCGGGATCGCGAACGGGCTGACCTGGCCGGGCCCTCGATCCCAGAGCACCCTCGCGCCCTCGATGACCTGCTCCATGCCGCCGCCACCGGTGTTGATCACGACGGCGACGCGGTCGCGCTGCT
>JBKKBB010000200.1:0-7451 GCA_046714395.1 Candidatus Limnocylindrales bacterium
TTCCCAGGGCGCGGATCTCGATCGTCCGCTGCGCCGAGGTCGGCCAGGTCCTGCTGAAGACGATCAGCCGCGCGGCCGCGCTGGAGCGGTTGGTGTTGACGATGCCGGCGAAGGCGCCGTCGATGTAGACGCCCGCGGCACCCCGGAGCGGGCTCACCGCGGCGACCCAGGCGACCGAGCTCCCGGTGAAGGTGAACCGGGCGACCGCACCCGCGGACCGGGTGGTCTGCGCCGCGCCGCCGTCGTAGTACTTCGAGGCCGCGCGACTCCAGGTTCCCTTCACGAACGCCACCGCCCCAGCTGTCTCCTGGGCGACGGTGAGGCGGAAGGCGTCCGCGGTCGTCCATGCTCCGACATTCCCGGCCAGATCCACGGCGCGGACCTGGAACTGATAGGTCCGGTCGCGCGGCATGGTGAGCGTCGTGCTGCGGGCCGCGGCCGACGCCTTCGGCATCGTCGTCCAGACCTTGCCGTTCACGCTGCGCTGGAGCTCGTACGAGACGACGCCCGATTCGGTGTCCGTGGCCGCGTCCCAGGCGATCGCGACGGTGACACCGGTGCCGATCGCGCCGTTGACCGGCAGGCTGACCCGTGGCGGCGCCGCGACCGGGGCCGTCGAGTCGTCGAGCACCGTGATCGTCGCCGCGCCCGCCACGCCGTTGGCGGTCGCGACCACCTGGCCTGTCCCGGGAGCCGTCGCCACGAAGCGGCCGGCTACATCAACGGTCCCGATCGGGGCCGTCACCGACCAGCTGACCTGGCCCGATGTCAGCGGAACGGCGTTGTACCCGGCATCCATTGCCTTGAACGTGAAACGCACGGTTTCGTTCCGATACACGCTCAGGGCTCCGGGCTGGACCTTGAGCACGGCGAGCGGCCCGGTCGGCACATTGCTGACGACCTGGATGCTGTTGGTGACACCGCGCTCCGAGCCACCGGAGGGGCGGTTGACGAGGACCGGGCCGCTTGTTCCCGCGTGGCGGATGGCGAGCGCGGTGGAGCCGCCGCCATCGAGGTTGAGCGCGTTGACCGCTCCGCGCGACAGCATCAGCTCGGCGAGCTCGGGGAGGCGCATGCCAGCGCTCCAGCCTGATTGCCCGCCGTCCACCGTGGCCAGGATCAGGCGGCCGTCGGCGGTCAGGCCGACGGCGCTGCGTGCATGGAGCTGGTCGGCGCTCGCCGGGCGCGGAGAGATGCTGACGGCCCCGTCGCGCACGATCCACTCGCGCCCCCCGACGGCCTGCTGGATCGATTCCCAGCCCGCGGTCACGGACGTCGTGAGGGTGATCTGCTCACCGGGGACGAGGGTGGCGAGCGGTGAGTCCGCCGGCATCGTGAGGACCGCCGTTGCCGCCTCGATCGGCCAGCCGCCCTCGGCCGGCCTGACCGTGACGACGAACCCGGTCCAGGTCCCCGACGTCCGCAGCGGCAGCGCGAGGCCGCCCAGGACGATGTCGATCCCCGTCGCGGCGGTGCTCGTCCGGTCGGCGAAACGCGGCGTATACAGGACAACTTCGCGCGACCGTCGAAGCTGATTGACCCGGTTGATCACGAACTGGGTGCCGAGACTTGTCCCCAGCGAGACGCTGACGATTGGCGAGCCGAGCGTCGGTCGGCCGTCCGCCCCGACGCCGAACGTCGGTCGCGCACCCGGCGCGGTGGTTACCAGCTCGCCCGCTTCCACATAGAGGCCGTTGGGTGCATGCGCCATGTCGTTGGAGTAGCCGGCCCAGACGTCGCCGTTGATCGCGGCGACGACGCGGTGGCCTTCGGACGAGCGGTTTCTTGCCTGCGTGCTGGTCCGCTCGAGCCCGGTCACGCGCCCATTGGAGAGTGATGACTCGAACGAGATGGCCGGATTGGACAGGTCCACCTCGACGAGGTTGACGGCCTGGCTGCCCGCGGTCGTCTCGATCCGGCCCTGGTCGTACTGGACGCCCGGCGCGATCGGCTCGCGGCTGGCCGAGGCGTAGGCGCCGACGATCCCGGCCGCGGCCGGGAAGGGAGCGACGAAGACCAGCGGCGCGAACATGACGATCATCGCCATGACGAAGGTCGGAGCGGCCATCGGCCTCGGTGCCTTCGGCATGGGGTTGCTCTCGTGCAGGTTCGAGTTTGATGCTGCGCCGACGGGCCTTGCCCTCGTACCGCGCCAGCCTACCGCATTGGGGAAGCCGAGCCGCCGCAGCAAGTTGGTCGACCCAGTCGGCTGGTCACAACGGGGTTCCCCCCTGCGGACTTGCTAGCCCGGGGCCAATTCGCGCTCTGCCCAATCCTCGCCGGTCCAGAGGGCGATCGGACGGACGGCGTCCCGGCCCTCGATCGCCTCGCGGCGGCGGCGGGCCGACAGCACGGTCTCGCGCCATCCGGGCGGCACCAGCCCAGGCGCCAGGTCGGCGAGGGGGGCCAGAACAAAGAGGCGGACCGCGGCATCCGGGTGGGGGAGCACGAGCAAATGGTCCGCCTTCCCTGGGTTCAGCTTGCCTGCGTCCAGCGAGAGCCCTGCTGGCGGCCTGTCCAACGTCAGGCGGGCCCGCCCGAACACCAGGAGGTCGAGGTCAAGCTCACGCGGTCCCCAACGTATTCGGTCCCGCCGGCCAAATGCCCGCTCGAGACCCTTCAACCCGACGAGCAGGACGAGGGCACCCGTCCCGGGATCCGGGCCGGCCGGCACGTCCAGGGCCACCGCGGCGTTTCGAAAGTCGGGCTGGTCGGTGACCCCGACCGGGCGGGTCGCGTACAGCCCGGACACGCCCCGCAAGCGTACGCCGGGCAGCGATGCCAACGCCCGGATCGCGCTCGCCAGGGTCTCACTCGGGTCGCCGAGGTTGGCCCCCAGTCCCACGTATGCGCGGACTCGACGCATGGGCCCGTCGTCTCCCTCTGCCTCGCTAGACTCGCCCGATGACCCGGGTCGTCGTCATCATCCTTCATGCCGCGCCGGAACCGAACGCCGGTCCGCTGGTGCGGGACTTTGCCGCATCTCGGACGGGCAACGCCGAAGCCCATCGACGTGGCTTCGCGGCGCTGGGGGTAAATTCCCGCCTGGTCCACACGCACCCGGACGATCCGCCGCTCGGATCTCGGCTGCGTGCGATCGCCCGCGACCAGCCAGGGGCGGGTTTGGTGGTCCTGGGATCGGGAAGCATTCCGCTCGCCACCCGCGCCGACCGTCGTCGCCTGGAAGCCGCGGCCGGGGAACTCGACCCCGTGGTCCTCGTGAACAACCGATACTCGGCGGACGTTCTTGCGATTCCTGCGCGGATCGATCTGGCCGAACTGCCCGATTTCAACCACGACAATGAAATCCCTCGCTGGTTCGCGGATCGAGGGATCACCGTTCACGATCTCCGAGATCGGTGGCGCCTCCAGGTGGACCTCGATTCGCCCGTGGACGTGTTCCTGACGGGACTCCGTCGCCGGGCGTCCGCCAATGGACTCCGAGACCCTGCTTTGCAGCGCGTCCGCAGCGCGGCCGCGCGGATCAGGCAGACCACGGCCAGATCAACCGCCGAGTTCCTGATCGCCGGCCGCACGTCCGCCGGCGTCCTGCGCTGGGTCGAGCGACACACGGCAAGCCGGACGCGCGCGCTCATCGAGGAACGCGGGATGAAGACCGCCCAGCGAGACCAGCGTCCAACCCGGACGTCACTGGGCACGCTCCTCGAGCACGATGGGCCTGCCGCCCTGGGGGCCGTCGTGGCACCCCTCGCAGACGCCGCCGTCATCGACACCCGGGTGCTCATGGCCCATCAGTTCGGTCGTGCCGAGTCGGCCTGGCCGGTGGCGGAGGATCGATTCGCGAGCGACCTGCTGCTCCACGAGCAGATCGAGAATCCATGGCTCCGGGACCTAACGCGGGCGGCCCTCGAAGCCTCGGTCCCGATCCTGCTTGGCGGCCACACGCTCGTCGGGCCGGGCCTCCGACTCCTGCTGACCGAGGCACCGCGATGACGTTCGATCCCGTGCCCGGGCTACGTCGACCGGCGGACCTCGAACCGCGCGAGGCGCCCGGCGACGAGCCCGGGCTCGTGGACCTCATCCGGGCCGAGATTCGTTCGACCGGCCCCCTGACGTTCGCGCGGTTCATGGAACTCGCTCTCTATCAGCCGGACCTGGGTTACTACGCCACGGGTCGGCGCGGACCGGGCCGCAGCGCCGACTTCCTGACGGCCCCGGAGTCGCACCCGATCTTCGGCTGGGCCGTGGCACGACAGCTGGAGGAGGTCTGGGAGCGGCTCGGTCGACCGGCGCCGTTCACCATCAGGGAATTCGGCGCCGGTACGGGTGCCCTGGCCGCGGGGATCGTCGAGGGGCTTGCTCGGGCATCGTCGCCGTTGCGGGAAGCGCTTCGCTATCGGATTGCCGAGCGGGCCGATGACCGGCTGCGTCAGGTCCGTGACCGCCTGGCGGCCGTCGACGCTGCCGCCATCCTCGAGCCCGATGACGGCGCGGCGATTGTCGGCGCCGTCCTGGCCAACGAGGTGCTCGACGCGTTGCCCGTCCACCGCATCCTGGCGGACGACCGCGCGCAGCTCCAGGAGCTGTTCGTTCGCCTGGACCCGAAGGACAGATTCCAAGCGTTTGCCGGGCCCCCGTCGTCAGTGGATCTCGCGGGCCGTCTGGACCGCGAGGGAATTCAGCTCCAGCCCGGGCAGTCGGCCGAGATCTGCCTGGACCTCGACGAGTGGGTCCGCAGCGCGGCACGCGGCCTCGAGCGCGGGGTCTTGATCGTGATCGACTACGGACACCCCGCAGCGGCCCTCTACGGGCCGGATCGGGGCAGCCTCCTGCGGGCGTACGTCCATCATCGCGTGCACGACGACCCATTCGTCAACGTTGGTCGTCAGGACCTGACGGCACACGTGGACCTGACCGCCCTCGAGCACGCGGCGCAGGCCGCCGGCCTGGGCCACCTCGGAACAACCACGCAGGCCGAGTTTCTGACCGGCCTCGGTGCCGGCGAGCTCCTGGTGGGTCTCCAGACCGACCCACAGACCGAGCTCGCCGCGTACCTCGAGGCGAGGTCGGCCTTGTTCCGGATGCTCGACCCCGGTGCGACGGGCCGGTTCTCGACCGCAATCTTCGGCCGAGCCATGCCCTTCGACGAACCCCTGGCAGGCCTCTCGTTCCGGGTGCGTCGCCCGGCGGCCGGGCGGCCGACGGGAGAGGCCGTCTGAGCACGCCCGCGGTTTGGTCGGGACTCCTCGCGCAACGTAAACGGCCGCATTTTGTGGCACCCGCCGGCCCGCCTGACCGGCCGCCTTCCGTCCTTTCGGGGCCCTCGCGAGGACCCTGCGCGTCCGGGTGCCCCTGATAGAATGCCGACGGGCGACGGCCGTGCGGCGCACGGTCTGTTGCGAGTGGCCTCCAGGGTCGTCCTGCCCCGGACGTTGCCGCCCAGAAGCGAGCGTCGCCCGTCACCGGCGCCGTTCGGAGTGGAGGATCGGTTGACCGGGATCTGGTACATCGTCGGGTTCGCCATCGCGTCCGTGTCCTTCACGTTCCTGACGTTCGGTGCCGCCTGGCTCCTGTCTCACCGCAACCGGGGCGATGTCCACAAGGGCCTGCCCTATGAATCGGGCATCGACACCTTCGGCGATACCCACGGACGCTTCGGCCTGTCGTTCTACATCTACGCGCTGCTCTTCGTCGCGTTCGACATCGAGGTGATCTTCATCTACCTCTGGGCGGTCGTCTTCCGGGACCTCCTCCTGGGCGGGTTCGTGAGCATGCTGGTGTTCGTGGCGATCCTGCTGGTCGGCCTCGCCTATGCCTGGCGCAAGGGCGTGCTGACATGGCGATGAACGGGACGCCCGGGGCCACCGCCGACCCGTCCGACGGCGACCTGGCGGCCCGCGCCGAGGACACTGGCTCCAACGCGCTGATGGTTCCCGGCACGTCCGCACTCACCGCCCCGATCATCGTGGCCAACGACCTGTGGACATCGGCGGACGCGGCGGCCTACGACGGCGGGCGCGCCAGCCCACTCGCGCACCTCGCCGAGGTCGCCGCGAGCGATGTGTCGCGGCGCGACGACGCGCGCTGGTCCGGCCTGCTCGAGGTCATCCCGACGAAGGCCGACGTCGTCCTGGATCTGCTCCGAGCCAACAGCCTCTGGCCGCTGCTGTCCGGATTGGCCTGCTGCGCCATCGAGATGATGAGCGCCGCGACCTCCAAGAACGACATGGATCGTTGGGGCATGTTCCCGTTCCGCGCCTCGCCGCGCCAGGCCGACGTGCTCATCGTGGCCGGCACCCTGACAACCAAGATGGCGGGGCCGCTGGTTCGGCTGTGGGAGCAGATGCCGGAACCGAAGTGGTGCGTGGCGATGGGCGACTGCACCTGCTCCGGCGGGCGATACAAGCGCAGCTACAGCACGATCGAGGGCATCGACCGGGTGATGCCGGTCGACGTCTACATCCCCGGCTGCCCGCCGCGCCCGGAGGGGCTCATCTACGGAATGATGAAGCTGCAGCAGATCGTCAAGGACCGGCGCGGCCACTGGCCCGAGCGCGCCGTCGGCCCCACGGTTCCCCCGGGAGTCTAAGGTGGATCGAGCGTTCAATGCGCGTCTGGAAGCCCGCTTCGGCAGCGTCGCGAAGGGCCCCGTCCGGCAGCGCCATGACGAGACCGAGCTCCGGGTCGGGACCGCTGACATCCTCGACGTCCTGCGGGCCCTTCACGATGAGCCGGCGTTCCGCTTCGTCATGCTGTCCGACCTGGCCGGCGTGGATACCGGCGACCACATGCAGGTCGTCTACCACCTGTGGAGCGAGACCTCGTCGGACTGGCTCCGGGTCGTGGTCGACGGACTGTCCCGCGAAGAGCCACGCACCCCGTCTGTGACCTTTCTGTGGAAGGGCGCGGAGTGGATGGAGCGCGAGGCCTACGACATGTTCGGGATCGTCTTCGAGGGCAACCGCGACCTCCGTCGGATCTACATGCCGCCCGACTACACGAGCTTCCCGCTCCGGAAGGACTTCTTCCTCCCGGATGATGCCGCGCGCTCGGCCGGCGGGGGTGTCCGGCACATGGAGCGCAGCCACGCGCCGCACGATGCGCCGGTCGGCACGATCCGTCGGATGAAGGGCTAGCCCGATGACCACCGGGGCTCGACCGACCCAGTACGCCTCCGCCGATGATCCACGGGTCATGCTGGACGAGGAGATCGGCGTCTTTGATCGGGTGCCGCCGTATCCCCCGCGAACGGAGCGCGAGGCCGAGTTCTACACGCTCGGCGACGGCGAGATGTTCCTCAACATGGGGCCGCAGCACCCATCGACCCACGGGGTCCTGCGCGTCGTCCTGAAGCTGGACGGCGAGAAGGTCGTCGACCTCGATCCGGTCCTGGGCTACCTGCATCGCGGCGTCGAGAAGCTGTGCGAGAACGCCGACTACCACCAGGTCATCAGCCAGGTTGACCCGCTCGAGTACATCAGCTCGCTGTT
>JBKKBB010000201.1:0-4086 GCA_046714395.1 Candidatus Limnocylindrales bacterium
CCGCGAACCGGAGGTGGATCGTGGTGCCCTCCGTGGTCGGCTCCAGCTCGATGGTGTGGAGCAGCTTCACGGGTCCGCCGGGGGTGTCGAGGATCGTCCGATCCGTCACGTAGTCGTACGGACGCCAATCAAGGATCTCCTCGATGACCGCGTCCTTGCCGTGCCTGCAGTGGTTCTCCGAGCCGGGGCCCCGGCGGCCGCCGGTCGCGCCCTTGATGGTGACCTCGGTCACCCAGGGCTGCCACGTCATCCGCTGTCCAGGGGTGGTGAGGAACTCCCAGGCGACCTGCGGCGGCACCTTCGTCGGAATCGACACGGTCAGGATGGATTCCCCCTCACGCACGAAGACTCGCGCGCGCGCCTCCTCCTCCTGCCAACGGCGCTCCAGGTCGTGGGCCCAGGCGGGCACATCGCCGATCCGATCGTAGGTCTCGGTGTGCTCCCGCATGCCGAGCGCGGCCGGGTCGATGTCGGATACCCCGATGCACTGCCGGGTGAACAGCGCGTAGGCGTTGATGCCCAGCTTCTCGACGACCTCGTTCTTCAGGAGCCGATGCACAACGATGACGTCGGACCCCAGAAGCTCCTGCCGGCCGGCCACCTTCTGCAGGATCGCCTCGCCATGGTGGACGACGAATTTGAGGTCGAGATCGGGGATCCGGGTACACGCGTTGCACTCACACGACGTCGCCTGGCGGACGTCACGGCGGCGCCGACGGAACCCGAAGTAGCACCGTTCGATCGTGTCAAAGAGCATTGATCCGTCGATCTTCTCGGCGGTCATGAAGGTGAATGCGGCGTCGCCTTCGAGCTTGGCCAGCCGGAAGTTGGGCCGGAGTGCCGTGACGACGGCGCCGATGAGGTCCGCCAGGATGTCCTGAGCGTGATCCAGCTCGACGTCGGCAAGGTAGCCCGTATACCCGGAGATGTCGGCGATCAGGAAGCAGGTGGGTTGCGCGGCAGAGAGCATCGTTCCTCACCGGTGTGGGTAGTCGCGACGGTCAGCACTATACGTCTGGCTCCCCGGCTGCTGACCGCGGGCAGGCGAGGGCTAGGCATCGTCACGTGCCTCGGAGATCGACCATGACGGACCGTCATGACACGGCTGCCTCCGGATACGACACTCGGCATCGGCCCAGGATGATCGAAGCCAGCGGTCCTCCGGTTCGCAGTCCAAGCTGAGGTGCCCTCCATGTCAGATAACAAGACGGTGATCGTCGAGCGCGGCGGTGGCGGTGGCGCCACGATCGTGGCCGTGGTTGTGATCCTCATCCTCCTGGTTGCGGGCTGGTACTTCCTGCTCGGGCCGGGCGCCGGTGCGCAACCCTCGGGCGACACGAACATCAATGTGAACCTGCCCAGCCTCGAGCTGCCGGCCGCATCGGGCTGAACGTCGCGCGGGCGAATCGGCGGCCATAGATGGCGGCCCGATCCCAGCCGTTCCTGACGAGAGCCCGGCTATTCGACGCTGACCGGTCCGACACGGAGATCGAGATCAGCTCGACGACGGTCGGTGCGATCACGGACCGTCAGCTCCTGTGGCTCGATGTCAACTTGGGCGGCGACCCCGCCGACAGGCAAGCCCTTCTGGCCGTGCTGCCGTTCGACACGGGGGTGCTGGAGCGGATGTGGGCTTCGGCTTCGGGTCCGCGCCTATTAGTGCACGGCACCTACTTCCTCGCCCGTGTCGTGCTTCTGCGTCCGTACGCTCACAGCGATGCCAGCGAGGACCTCAGCGATGGCAGGGTAGTCCTCGATCTCGTGGTCGGCAAGAACGTCGTCATAACCGCTCATCCCAGACCGGTGGCGTTCCTCGCGGACCTCGACGAGCGGATCCGGGGTGACACGACCGTGGGCGAGATCGACTCCGCGGAATTCGCCTCGGTGCTCTTGGATGGAGTCGTGACCAGCTATCTGGAACACGCGGACACGATCCTCGGCGATGTCGATACGCTCGATGGACGAGCACTCGAGTCGACCGGGCACCGAGGCTTCCTCGCAGATCTCGTGGCCCTGCGTCACCGCATCGCCGCCGTTCGGCGCATGCTCGTCGCCCACCGGACCGTGATCGCGGGGATGACCGGACCCGACTTCCAGGCCATCACGGGAACAAAGGCCGCTGCGCCCTTCGCTGCCTTGACCGCGCGATTCAATGGGGCGGTCGACGCGATCGACACGGCTCGCGAGGCATTGCTGGGGACATTCGACATTCACATGTCCCGGACGGCCCAACGGACGAACGCAGCGATGCAGACCTTGACAATCGCCTCCGTCCTCCTCTTGCCGACCGGCGTGATCGCGGGATTCATGGGCATGAACATCAGGGCGCCCTATTCCATGGACAACCCATGGACCTTCTGGGTGGTCGTCGGCCTGATCGTCATCGTTGCGGCAGCCACCATAATGGTCACTCGCCGTCGCGATTGGCTCTGACGGCGCCAGCCACCACGACGCCCCCGGAATCGATGATCAGCCGCGCGAGGACCGCCCGGATGAGCGCGGAATCCTCGGCGATGATCACGCGGAGCGGCTGGCTGTCGACATGCCGATGATGCACCAACGGCGGAGCGGCGGTCCCTGCTGACTCCGCCCGTACCTGCGTCGGCCCACCCTTCCGCCCCCGTACCATGAGGCGAGAATGGAGGATCGACGAAGCCCGCTGCTCGGCAGCCTGATTGTCGCGGTTGCGGCCTGTCTGTTTGCGGCGCTTGGTGTCCTGTCCCGAAGTGCCTACGACCTCGGGCTGACGCCGTTCGCCTTCGTCACCTGGAGAGCCGGGGTCGCCGCGCTCGGGATGGCCGCGCTGATCGCGGTGGGGCTGATGCGCGGTCGACGGCTCGTGGGCTGGCGCTCCATCGACGGCCGGGCCCGCGCGTCGCTCGGCCTGGCGGCCCTGATGGGCGCGACGCTTGACCTGACGATGTTCCAGGCCTTCGCCCGGGTGCCCGTTGCAATCGTGCTCCTGTGCTTCTACCTGTTTCCGGCACTCGTCGCCGGCGGCGCCGCGCTGCTCGGCTGGGAGCGGATGGACCGGCCACGGGCGGTCGCGCTGGTCGTCGCGATGGGCGGGATGGTGGCGGTGGTCCTGGGCGGGCCGGCCACGCGGACATCGGCCGGGCTGGATCCCCTGGGCGTCGCGCTCGCCCTGGCGGCTGCAGGAGCGCAGGCGGTCTTCGTGCTCGTCAGCCGGCACGGATATCGCCAGGTCCCCACCGATCAGGCGATGGGCACGATCCTGGCGATCTCGGCCGGGATCGCGGCCCTCCTGGCCATCGGCGGCGGCGGCTGGTCGTCACTGTCGCTGCCGTTCTCGTCGCCCGAGTTGCTGGGCCTGCTGCTCTTCGCCGGGTTGTTCGCGGCGGCCATCCCCAGCACCATGTTCCTCGCGGGGATCCGCTGGATCGGGCCCGTGCGGTCCGGGATTCTCATGCTCATTCAGCCCGTCGTCGGCGTCGCCCTGGCGGCCTTCTTTCTCCAGGAGGCAGTCGGCCCGGTCCAGGCTGCCGGCGGCATCGCGATCCTCGCCGCGGCAGTCATCATCCAGCGGACGCGCGCGGAATCGCACGCTCGGACGGCGGGGGTCGCACGTGGCTAACCGTAACCGACCCGCAGCTGTATCCCGTAACGGGCGTGGCCGCGACGCCGGACGGATCGGTCTTGATCGTGAGCGGGGCGGACCGGCTGGCTCGGTCAGATGACGGCGGCCAGACGTGGTCGATTCTTCCGTTCGTGGGTCAGCCCGCCGCCGTCGCCATCGCGGATGGCGGCCGTTCGCTGGCGCTCGTGACCCGCTCGACCGAGTTCTATCGCTCCGAGGACGGCGGGCTCACCTGGCCGGGCCCCTGACCGGCCCTCACCTGCCCTCACCGGCACCAGGCGTCACCAGACTTCACGGATCGGGGAAGAACCCCGGTGAGGTAGGCGCACCGTCGTCGTAGGCCGCCAGCCAGTCGATGGTCATCTGGCGGTAGCGTGTGAGCCCCTTGTAGTCCGCGAGCTCGTTGGGCAGGGTCTGCAGGACCCGGTGCATGCGGCGAGCCCACTTGGGGACGGTGACCAGCTCGGCCATGCTGATGAGGTAACAGC
>JBKKBB010000202.1:0-5095 GCA_046714395.1 Candidatus Limnocylindrales bacterium
CCGCGGACGATCGCCTCCGTCGGTGTCGCGTGCTCGGCTGCGAGTCGAAGCTCCAGCCACGCGCCGCGACGCCGGAGCGCGCTCAGGACGACACCCGGCCCCTCGATGCTGAGACCGGCTGCCCGCCCCGGCCTGGCGTCCAGCCCGCGGGCCGTGCCGCGCATCGCGAACAGTGGGTGCTGGTAGCGTTCCGCTGCCGCCAGGACCCCGGCCTCCGACCATCCCCCGGCGTGCGGGAAGAGGGCGAATCCCAGGCTCCAGGGACCCAGCCGCTGAGCGTCGGGCACCGCGACTTCCGGTCCAGCCGGGTCCTCCCGAAACGGGTTCGCGTTCCGGCTGATGAGGCCGAACGAGCGGAGCACGGTGAGGGCCAACTCTCGACCGCCGTCGACGAGCTCGTACTCCGTCACGTGATCAAGCAGGACGCTGATGCCGTCTGCATGGATGAAACCGCGCGCCGGGTAGGTCGGTAGCGGGACCTCCCCATGGCCGCCTTCCAGCGTCAAGCCACGCTCGACGACCGCGAATTGACCCTCCGCCGCCGAGGTGGCGACGGGTGAGGGGAGCGGGATATGCCAGCGCAGGCGGTGGTCCCGCGACCGGTTGTCGAACTCGATCCGGACTCGCGCGAACGGCTCGCCCGCACGCAGCTCCAGTCTCGTCGTCACCTCGGTCCCGACCGTGGCGTCGCTCCGGGCTGCCCCGGAGGGCTCGACGGCGACCGGCCAGTCGTAGCGGCGCCTGACGACGAGCGCACCGAGGAGTGGCCCGGCGGCGGCCCGCTCCACCGAGACGGCGGTCGGCAGCTCCACCAGCCGGTCCGTGGCCGGCGGCCCGTAGTTGTAGCTGTCGCCGAATTCCCCGCCGTCGACCAGCCGCCCCACGCCGATCAGCGCCGCGCCGTTGCCGGAGAGACGGATCGTCCCGTCCCCGGCGATCGACAGCTCCACGAGACCGTTCGACAGCGACTGCCCCGCGGCCACGACGGGGTCATCCTCCGAGGCCACGGCTGCCGCCGGATCGTCGGCCTCGACGGTCGACCAGCCGAGCGGTGGCACGGGCACCCGCACGAGGATCTTGCGCTGGTCCGGCGCCAGGACCACCAGCTCCCACAGCGCCGCAGGCGCTCCACCCGCCACGGTCATCACGCCGTCCACCAGCTCGTCCACGTCGAGCTCCGGTGGTTCGGCGACGTCGTCGACCAGCAGCGTGATCGTTGGGATCTCGCCGCCGGGATCGGTGCGGGCGCCGTTCACCTGTCGCCCGAAGAGCTCGCGGCCATGCCGCCGACGACGCAGGAGGTCGCCGACCTCGTCCCCGCGCAGCCTGATCCGCGCGATCACCGGGTCGTTCCGTGAGAGTTCCTGACCGGCCATGGGGCGCCCATCCGCGGAGAAGGCGGGCTTGCCTCCCGCCGGGACGGAGACGTCGAGCGCGACCAGATCCGTGCGCGCCGCCGGCGACGGGTTGACGACGACCCAGCTGTCGACCGCAACGCCCGCGGCGATTCGCCGTCCCGTGGCGCTCACGATCCCCTGTCCCAGCTGCTCAACCTCGGCGAACCGGGTGAGAACCTGGGCCCCGACCAAATCGTGGGCACAGCCACAGATAGAGTCGTGGGCCGAGTTGTCGACCACTCGCCGCCAGGCGAGCTCGAGCAACCGCTCCGGCCACGGGCCGCCGTGCAGCGCGGTCAGCGGCTCCGCGTACCGTTCGAGGAGGCGCTCGGCCCGACCGCAGGCCGCCTTGAGGTCGATCCGAGCCGAGCTGACGCCCATCAACATGTTCGCCCGGGCGCCGGAGCGCAGCTCGCCGGCCCAGCGACGGGCCGGCCGATCGTCCGCCCCGGCTCGAGTGACATAGTCGGTCAGCGTCTCGAGGCGGACTTCGACCGCCGCGTGATCGCGATTCACCTCGTCGACGAGGTCGGCGAGACGCGGGGAGGGGACGGCATGGTCGGTGCCGTACATCGCGAGGACGGAGCGCGAGCCGTAGAAGCCGGCGTTGGCAGCGAGGTAGCCGACCAGTTTCGACCGGAGGCGATCCGGCACGTCGAAGAGATAGGCCCCGTTGCCGTAGCCGCCGACCAGATACTCCGCCTCCACCTCCGAGCCGTCCGGCGCGGCCCACCGGAACGTGTTGCGGTCGATCGCCGCGGGCACGCCCCGCCAGACGACCGCCCGCTCGATTCCCGCCCGGCGCAGGATCTGGGGCATCTGGGCGATATGACCGAACATGTCCGGCAGGTACCCGACGGGCATCGCCCGGCCGAGGCCTTCTGCGCGAGCCCAGCCGAACTCCAGGTTGCGAACGATCGTCTCGCCTGAGACGAGGAACTCGTCCATCAGGATCTGCCACGGCCCGATCGCCAGACGTCCTTCGGCAATCAGCCGCCGGATGCGCGGCTCCGCGCCCGGCCGCACCTCGAGATAGTCGTCGATCGTGGCCATCTGGCCATCAAGGGTGAAACGGAGGCGCGGGTCGCGATCCATGCGCTCCAGGAGCTCGTCGACCAGCTCGACGAGTCGCATCCGGAAGGTCTGGAACGGCTCGTACCACTCGCGGTCCCAGTGGGTATGCGGGACGAGATGGACGACGGCGCGCTCGGTCAAGCTGGCGCCTCCGTCGTGATCGGCAGGCCGTCCTGTTGAGCACGTCGAGCGACGATCCGCTGGGAGGTGACGATGTCGGCGCGACCGTCCGCCGCGCCGGCCTTCGGCGGGAGGCCATCGACGATCAGGGCGTGGAAGGCCAGCAGCTCTTCCTCGAACGCCTCCGCGACCGATCGGTAGGTCGTGTCGCGGCGCCCGCCGTCGCCGAGCTCGGCGATCCGCAGGCGGGTCGGGGCGTGGAGGAGGTAGGGCGATGGGAACTCGAGCTCGATCGTGGCCCGCTCGCCGACCACCCGGACCTCCTCACGGTAGTCCGGAAACTCCGGCAGGAAGTGCCAGCGGATCGCGAATCGCGCGTCGCCGCCGAGACGTCCCGCAACCGCAACAGACGGCGGCCAGCGCTCCTCCGGCCAGACGTCGACGGCATCGATCCCGGTTGGGTTTCCGGCGAAGGCGCGAATCAACGCCAGCTCGTGGACGATGCTCCCGAGGACGATGTCCGAATAGAGCCGGCCGAGCGCGGTTGCAGCCGGTCCGAGTGCGATCGACAAGAGCCGCGCCTGCTCTTCGCGGCGCCGCGCGATCGCCTCGTCCGGGATGTCGGTGGCGGGCGGCAGCAGCCGGGCGTGGGCGAGCTGCCGCTCGCTCGTCGGGTGAAGGACGCAGACCTCGATCGAGCGGATGGGTCCGAGGCGCCCGTCCTCGCCGGCGATGGCAAGGCCCTCGGCGACCGCGGGATCGTAGAGCTTCATGTAGCCGACCTGGAGCCTGCGTCGCAGATCGGCGGCCAATCGGGCGGCGATGGCATCCGCCTCGGCCAGGGTCCAGGCGAGAGGCTTCTCCGCGAAGACGGCCACGCCCCGATCGAGTCCACCCAGAATCGCCTCGCCGTGCGAACCGGAGGTCAGGATCAGGAGCCCGTCGATCGCCTGTATCGCGAGCAATTCGTCGAGTGTCGCGAACCTCGCCGCGGCCGGGACCCGGTACCGCTCGCCGACGGTCTGGACCAGGCTGGCGGACAGGTCCGCGATGGCGGTGATCTCGAACCGGTCGGCGAGGCGGTCGAGGAGAGGCAGGTGAACGGCCTGGGCCACGGCGCCCAGGCCGAGGACGCCGACTCGAACGCGTTCAGGCACGAGGCGCGGTCCGGCCGGGGGTGCCCATCGGCGAGGAGTATAGGCGGTGACAACGACCCGATCGTCGCGGTCGAAACCGGTCATGTCGTAGGCTGCGTCCGCGCCGAGCGGGTCGCCGCTCCGCACGTTGATGAAGGGCGGTTGTGCCATGCCCAGGGTGCCGCGCCGCACACCGACTCCGGGTACGAACCCGGCGGTCGGCCTGCCTCCGCCCGTGGTGGGCGCCGCATTCGGTGATGACTGGTGGCGCCGGGGCGTGATCTACCAAGTCTACACGCGCTCGTTCGCCGACTCCGATCGCGATGGCATCGGCGATCTGCCCGGTCTGATCGAGAAGCTCGACTATCTCAATGACGGGACGGAACGGTCGCTCGGTGTCGACGCGATCTGGCTCTCGCCGATCCATCCGTCCCCTGGCTTCGACGTCGGCTACGACGTGGCCGACTACGACGCGATCGATCCGCTGTTCGGCACCCTCGATGACTTCGATCGTCTCGTTGCCGAGGCTCATCGGCGCGGCATCCGGATCCTTCTCGACCTCGTGATGAATCACACAAGCTCGGCCCATCGATGGTTCCAGCATTCGCGTCGCGATCCGTCCGGTCCATTCGGCGACTGGTACCTGTGGCGTGACGGGTCGCGTGACCGGCTTGGCCGCCTGCGGAAGCCGAACAACTGGACATCGTTCTTCGGGGGCTCGGCCTGGACCTGGGACGACACGCGCGGGCAGTTCTATATGCATACGTTTCTTCCCGAGCAGCCGGACCTCAACTGGCGCAGCCCGGCGGTGCGACAGGCGATGCTGACGATGGTCCGTGGATGGCTGGACCGCGGTGTCGATGGCTTCCGCCTCGATGTCTTCAACGCGTTCTTCAAGCATCCGGACCTGCCGTCGAATCCGCGTCGCTGGGTCGGACGGCGGCCCTACGACAGGCAGATCCATCTCTACGACAAGGACCAGCCGGAGCTGGCCGACTTCCTCGTCGAATTCCGGGCGCTCGTGGATTCGTATCCGGAGCGCATGACGGTCGGCGAGCTGTTCTCGTCCGATCCGGCGCTGGCGGCCCGGCTGAGCCGGCCGCGCCACCTCGTCTTCGACTTCCAGCTGATCCGTCAGCGGTGGAGTGCCAGGGGGTTCGCCGCAGCGGGCGAGCTGCACGAACAGAGCTTCGGGCCGGAGGGCTGGCCGACGATCGTGCTCTCGAATCACGACCAGCCGCGACAGGCCTCGCGCCTGGCCCCGGGCGCCGATGCGGCCACAAGCGACGCCATCGCACGGGCGGCCGGCGTGATCAGCCTTACGCTCCGGGGCACACCCTTTGTGTACTACGGGGAGGAGATCGGCGC
>JBKKBB010000203.1:0-5878 GCA_046714395.1 Candidatus Limnocylindrales bacterium
CCATGACGACTCGTTTGTCGCTGGCGGCGCTTTCCATGACGGCGCGGTCGATCGAGATCGAGCGAACCTGGTCATAGGCGCTGGCCAGAGCCGCCTCGTTGGCCGCAACCGGGTCCAGCAGCGTCACGAGCCCGGTATATCGCTCGAGCGCGTCCCGGATCGCCCGGCGGCGCCACAGGAAGATGCCCGCGTTCCAGGCGACCCCTGGCTCGAGCCGCAGCTCGGCGGCTCGAGCCTTGATTGGCTTCTCCTCAAATGCTCGCAGGGGATAGGCGTGCAGGCCGTCCGCGTCGACGCCGCCGTCGGCGACCGGCAGCAGGTAGCCGTACTCGGTGGCGGGGCGATCCACCTGGACCCCGAGGGTCACGAGGGGTGACTCGACGCCAAACGCGCCTTGGGCGAGCCGGGCGGCGCCGGAGAGAACGGCCCGAAAAACGCCCTCGCGGTCCGGCGCGATCAGGTGATCAGCTGGGAGCACGCACATCACCTCGTCGTCATTGTGGTCGATGAGGACCGTGGCCAGCGCGATCGCGGCCGCCGTGTTCCGGCCGACCGGCTCGGCAATCACGCGAACGCCCGGGCACTGGGTCCGCACCAGGGCGGCGTAGCGGCGGTCCGTCACCACGGTGATGTCGACCGGCTCGACCCCGAAGGCCGCATGGCCGGTTACACGAGCCACCGTCTGTTGCAGGAGCGACTGCGTTCCGAGCAACGGAAGGAACGGCTTGGGCGTCTCCGGCCGGCTGAGCGGCCACAGGCGCGTGCCGCCACCACCCGCCAGGATCACGAAGTACATGGCCCGGATCGTACCAATGCGGGCTGTCGCTCAAGTGTTCGTCGGTTGGGATGAAGGAGCAGGCTCATCGCAAGCAGGCGTGCGAGCGCGGCCGTCGTACGAGCGCGGCCGTCGTGCGAGCGCGGCCGTCGTGCGAGCGCGGCCCACAGAACCGCGTTGCGGCGGGGAGCACCGGCCCGTACCATGCGAGGCTGCGCGGGTTGAGCCCTGCGACGCCGAATCCATGAGGGCCTGAGTGCCGTCGTCCCCAGCGAGCACGACCACGGAAACGAGTGTCGACGTCGAGCTGATCGACCTCACCAAGCGATTCGGTTCGGTCATCGCCGTCGACAACGTCTCTCTGCGGATCACCCAGGGCTCCTTCTACTCCCTGCTCGGCCCGAGCGGCTGCGGCAAGACCACGACGCTCCGCATGATCGCCGGGTTCGAGCAACCGACCGACGGCGAGATCCTCATCGCCGGTGTTCCGGTGGCCGGCGTCCCGCCGTACCGCCGGAACGTCAACACGGTCTTCCAGCACTACGCGCTCTTTCCCCACATGGACGTGGCCCGCAACGTGGGCTATGGCCTGCGACAGGTCGGTTCCACCAAGGACGAGGAGCGTCGTCGCGTCTCCGAAGCGCTCGACCTCGTCCGCCTCTCGGGCTACGACCATCGCCGAACCTGGGAGCTGTCCGGTGGCCAGCAGCAGCGTGTCGCGCTGGCCCGCGCGCTCGTCAACAGACCGACGGTCCTGCTCCTCGATGAGCCGCTCGGCGCGCTCGATCTGAAGCTCCGCAAGGAAATGCAGCTGGAGCTCAAGAGCCTGCAGCAGGAGGTGGGGATCACCTTCGTGTACGTGACCCACGATCAGGAAGAGGCGCTCACGATGAGCGACATCATCGTGGTCATGCGCGACGGCCGAATCCAGCAGCAGGGCTCGCCCGAGCAGCTGTACGAACGACCGCGCAATCGATTCGTCGCCGGGTTCATCGGCCAGTCGAACTCGATCCCAGGTCGACTCACGGCGTTCAGCGCGGCGGATCACCGGGCGACCGTCGAGACGGAGACGGGTATCGCCCTGCGAGGACGGGTGACCGACGAATCTGCCGCACCCGCGGTCGGAGACAACGTCGTGGTGGCCGTCCGGCCGGAGCGCCTTGAGCTGGCAGACGCAGACATCCCGCAGGCAACAGGCAGGACCGCCCTCGCGGGGCGCGTCCGCCAGGGTACCTACCTTGGGGATCAGACCGAGTATCGAGTGGATACGGCGCTCGGTCAGCTGATCGTCCGACGACCGCACCACGCTGGCGCGGACGCCGTCGACATCGGACCCGGAGCCTCGATTGCCGTCCACTGGCGCGATGACGCAAACCTGGTGCTCGTGGAATAGCCGGCGAAAGGAGGACGCCGGATCACACCATTCATGATCGGTAGGCAGGCAGACGCCAGGACCTTCCTGGCGCACGATGGAGGAAACATGGATCGCACGCAGTTTCAGAAGCTGTACTTCGATTACCAGCGCGGCAGGATTGACCGCCGGACGTTCCTGAAGGCCAGCGGGCTCGGGCTCGCGGCGGCGGTGATCGCCGCCTGCACCCCGGGGAGCGCGGCGACCACGAAGCCGTCGGGGGTGATCAATGCTATTTGGACGCCGCCCTCAGGAGTGGACCTGGGCGATACGCTCAACCTGACAACGTGGCCGAACTACCACGACCAGAAGACACTGGACACGTTCAAGGAACTCACCGGCGTCTCAATCGCGCTCACGATCTTCGGGTCGAACGAGGAAATGCTCGCGCAGCTCCAGGCCGGCAGCACCGGCTGGGACGTCCTCGTCCCGACCAACTACACGTTCGAGACGTACGGGGAGCTCAAGCTCCTCGAGGCGCTCGATCTCTCGAGGATCCCGAACTTCGACGCCTCACGCTACGAGGCCAGGTTCCTGGAGCCGGCCCATTATCCGGCCGGTTCGAGCGACATCTACGGCATCTCCAAGGACTGGGGCACAACGGGCTACGTCGTGAACACCAAGAGCGCCACCAAACCGATGACGTCCTGGAAGGACTTCTTCGATATGGCGCAGGGCGAATTGACCGGCAAGGTCATGATCCACGACTACCAGCTGACCTCGATCGGGAACGCGCTCAAGTACCACGGCTACTCGTTCAACTCCGTGGACCCGAACGAGCTGGCCAAGGCCGAGGAGACCCTCCTGGCCGTCAAGCCGCACCTCTTTGCCATCAGCTCGGACTACCAGCCCCCGATGCGGTCCGGCGACGCCTGGGTTGCCATGGCCTGGACGGGCGACGGCGCCCAGCTCAACCGCGACATCCCGGACATCAAGTACGTCATCGGGTCCGAGGGTGGCGAAATCTGGTCCGACTTCTTCGCCGTCATCGCGGGCGCCCCGCATCGCGAGGCCGCCTACGCCTTCATCGACTACATGGCGGTGCCCTCGGTCATGGCCGCCGACGCCGCGTTCCATGGCTACCCGATCGTCGATTCGGCGGGGATTGAACTCCTGCCGGCCGAATTCACCAACAACCCGATCATCTACCCCGACGAGAAGCTGCTGTCGCCGCTCGAATTCGGTGCAGCCGTGACCCTCACGGACCAGAACCGTGCGGACCTCTGGAACCGCGTGAAGTCAGCCTGAGCAAGCTTCGAACCCAGATGGCGGATTCCGAGGGGCGGCTCGCCGCCACGGGGCGCGGTCCCAGCCTGGTGACCGCGCTCCTCCTCGTCCCGACGACGGCCTGGTACCTGCTCCTGCTCGTCGTGCCCCTCGGGATCCTCATCGTCTTCAGTCTCGGGACGCGGTCGGATGTCGGGGGCTACGCCCCCGGCCTGACCATCCAGAACTACCTCGACCTCCCGACCCGCTGGACCGCATTCCAGAACACGCTCATCTTTGCGCTCATCGGCACGGTGCTGTGCGCCCTGATCGCCTATCCGCTGGCGTATTACCTGGCCACTCGCGCCGGTGAGAAGCGGACCGTCCTCCTGATCCTGGTGATCCTGCCGTTCTGGACGAGCTTCCTCGTGCGCACCTATGCCTGGCTACAGATCCTCGGCGCGAACGGCATCCCGGCGCTCCTGCAGACCTTTGGCATGGAGCCGCGCCCGGTCTTTCTCAACACGCCTGCCGCGGTGCTCCTCGGGATCGTCTACAACTACCTGCCGCTCATGGTCTTCCCGATCTACGTGAGCCTGGAGCGCCTGGACAAGCGCCTGATCGAGGCCTCCAAGGACCTCGGGGCCAATCGCGTCCGGACCTTCTTCCAGGTCACCCTGCCGTTGACGGCTGCCGGCCTCGTGAGCGGCGCGCTCCTCGTGTTCATCCCGATGATGGGCGAGTACATCATTCCGTCCATCCTCGGCGGCGGGAAGATCTACTTCGTTGGAAACGCCCTGGTGGACCTGTATCTGCAGTCCCGGAACTGGCCCCTTGGGTCCGCCGCCGCGATCGGGCTGATCGGGCTCGTGATCATCACGGTGACGATTTACCTCCGGTTCACTCGGGTCAGCACCCAACGCGACGTGAGCCTCCTCTGATGACCGCCGGCATCGTCGCCCAGAAGGCTCCCGCCACCCGGCGACGCCGCGTCGAGACCCCGGGCGTCGGCGCGAACCGCCTGTTTCGAGCTCACTCGGCCCTGGTCTTTCTGTTCCTGTACGTCCCGATCGGGCTCGTGGTCCTGTTCAGCTTCACCGCCGGTGACTATGCCGGGGAGTTGCGGGGCCTCTCGGTGCGCTGGTACGGCGCGGCCTTTGAGAACCAGTTCGTCACGCGGGCGTTGTCGAGCAGTCTGCAGGTCGGCTTGCTGACCGCGGTCCTGTCCGCCACCTTCGGCACGCTTGCCGCACTCGCACTCCAGCGGGTCCGGCCGCGCGTCCGGGCCGCCTACGAGACGCTGACCTATGTCGCGATCGTCATCCCGGGCATCGTCATCGGGATCGCATCGCTCGTCTTCTTCGTCAATCTGTTCGGGTTCCTGAACCCGCTCCTCGAGGCCGTCTGGCCGGCGGCGCTGGGACCGGCGCCGCACCTGGCTCCAGGCCTCCAGACGATCGTGGGTGCCCACACCGTGTTCGCCATGGCGATCGTCATCGTCCTCGTCCGGACGCGCCTGGCGAGCATGGATCGGACCCTGGTCGAGGCATCGGCGGACCTGTTCGCCACGCCCTGGCGGACGTTTCGGCAGATCACGCTGCCGCAGCTGTCGCCGGCGATCATGGCCGGCTTCTTGCTCTCGTTCACGTTCAGCTTTGACGAATACGTGATCACGTCCTTCGTCAAGGGCAACGTCACCACGCTGCCGATCTATGTCTTCTCGTCCATCCGGCGGCCGCCGGTGAAGCCAGACATCAACGCGATCGCGACCGTGATCCTCGCATTCACGCTGTTGATGCTGCTCGCGGGTTGGATCGTCTACCGCCGCGGGGCTCGGCAGTCCGAAGCTGCCGTGGCCGTCGACGAGCCGAATGCCGACGCCTGACCAGATGCCCGACCTGGTGGATCCCGGCCGCGGCCCGACCGCCTCGCAGGCGGCAGGGCTGACGCTCGCCGCCGCCCGGGCCACGGTTGCGGCCGCCCTCGCGACGGCTCGAGCGATCGGGATCCCGATGTCGGTGGCGGTGGTCGATTCGGGAGGCCAACTGGTCGCCTTCGAGCGGATGGATGGGGCGGATCTTGTGACGGTCACGCTGGCGCAGGACAAGGCCTGGACGGCCCTGATGAACCGGATGCCGACCGGCGACCTTGGCCCAATGGTCCAGCCAGGCGCCGAGTTCTACGGCTATCACACGATCAAGGGTGGCCGCACGATCATCTTCGCCGGCGGTCTGCCGCTCGAGCGCGGCGGCATCCTCGTGGGTGCGGTCGGCGTCAGCGGTGGGGACTCGACCCAGGACGCGCAAGCCGTCGGTGCGGCGGCCGCGGCGTTTCTCGTCCTGGAGGCGTGAGCGCGCCCACTGGCTGAGCTAGCCCGCGATGCTCAGGTCGGGCAGCGCGAGTCCAGCCTCCGCGGCGAGCAGCTCAGCCTTGTCGGTGCGTTCCCAGGGCAGATCCAGGTCCGGCCGCCCAAAGTGGCCGTAGGT
>JBKKBB010000204.1:0-8731 GCA_046714395.1 Candidatus Limnocylindrales bacterium
GCAAAGACGTGGAGCCCGGACCCGTCCGGGATCGCCAGGAAGTAGATGTAGTCGCCGGCGGTATCGGGCTCGAGGGCAGCGTCGATGGACACGACCGATGGGCTGCAGATGGGACCCGGGATCAGCCCGCTGTTCTGATAGGTCTGGTAGCCCTGCAAATCGTCGGAAACCTGGACGTTGGCGAGGCCGCCCTCGGGGATGCTCCAGAAGAAGTAGTTGATCCACCTCTTGAACGCCAAGGTCCGCAGTGCGATGGAGTCCGCGGCGAACAGCACGGTCGGGTCGGCGTTCAGGATCGTCTTCGAACCACCCTTGCCGTCCAGTCGATTCTGATACGCACCGGCGATCAGCGGGCGCTCCTCGTCCACGACCGCCTCCCGTTCCACGATCGAGGCCAGGCTGAGCACCTGGTAGAAGGTCAGGCCCCGGCTCTCGGCGACGTCGAGTCGGACGTCGCCGATCGCGTCGTGGAACTTGGTCAGCATCATCCGCACCAGATCCTCGGCCGTCGTCACCTTGAACGGTCCGCCGTTGGCCGAGGTCACCAGGGTGTAGGTCGCGGGGTACAGGAATCCCTCGAGGCTCGCGCCCTCCGGAAGCCGCAGCCACGGATAGTCGGCCAGCAGGGTTGCGTTCGGCGCGGCGGCGAGATCGTAGAACGCCCGTGGATCGACACCGGAAACGACCGTCTGAAGCTTGGCGACCACCTGTTCCAGGCGAATCCCCTCCCGGAAGGTCACGTCCACCGTCGTCACGGAGATGCGCGCATCAACCAGGGCGCCGACCAGTTCCAGGGGCGTCATGTCGCGCCTGAGCAGGAACAACCCGGCCTGCAGCTTTGGTGCGAGATCCGTCTCGGTAGCCGTGAACATGAACGCGCGCTCGGACGTCACGAATGCATCGTCGTGCAGGCGGGCGGCCAAGGTCGGCACTGTTTCGCCCAGCTGGACCTCGAACACGACCTCATCGTCGGACCCGGGTGCCGGATCTGTCAGTGCGGGTCCGAGATCCTCGCGGATCATGTCTGCCACGAACGGGAGCCGAAGCGATCCCGGGTTGTCCCACGCCCAGCCAACCACCGCTGCGCGGACCAGCGGACGGAGGGCAGTCAACCCGGCGATCACGACCAGCACCGCCAGCAGGCCCGCGAAGAGGACGAAGCGGACCAGACCCGGCAGGCCGGTCGGATGGCCGCTCCGTCCCTCCGGGCGCCTGCCGCCCGGTGGCCCACCTCTGCCATCCGACGCCCGCCACGATGGCATGTCCGCGCCCTCGTACGCGCCCGGCTCCATGCGCTTCGCCTGATCGCGCGGTCCGCGGCCGCCGCGAATGCTCACGCGCGCTCCCCGGCGTCGATGTCGTCCTGCAGGATGATGGCGGCGGCCTCGCGATCCACCCGCGCACGATAGCGGTCCCGCTGGGTCGGCGAGGGTGGCCCTCCGGAACGGCCGCGCGGCATCCTGCCGATCCGCAATTCGGCTCGATGGCTGCTCAACCGCTCATCACGGAGGCGAATCGGAAGTCCGAGTGCCAAGCCGAGCCCGGTTGCCCACGCGCGGGCTTCCTGTGCCATGGCGCCCTCGTCGCCAGCGGCGTGCAGCGGCAGACCGACAACAAGCTCGGTGATCTGCTGTGCGGCCACGATCGCCCCGATCGTGACGATGTCGCCGGCGAGGTCGGGTGAGCGCTGGACGGTCGTCAACGGGCGGGCCGGCTCCCGTTCCGGATCGGCAATCGCCAGCCCGATCCGCCGCTCGCCGAGATCGATCCCGAGAAGCCGGCTCACGGCGCCGCGTCCGAGCCGGCAGGCGAGGCGACCGCGCCGGGTGAAGCCGAGGCGCCGGGAACCCCTTCAAGCGTGAGCGTGACCCGCGCCGGGTTGGTCGGAATCGTGGTCACCCAATCGGGCCAGACAGTGATCGTCGCGTCGCCGTACTCGGCCAGGACCGTGCGGGCCTGCGGCAGGCCCAGTCCACCGATCTGGGTGAGCAGCCCGGCCACATCAACCTCCCGCACCTGCAATGCTCGGACGGTGACGGGAAAGGTGATCGTCGTCCCGGCCACGATCGGGCTCCCGACCTCGATCTTGATCGATCCTTCATCGAGGCTGAAGCCACGGTCCACTGCGGATCGAAGGCGAGCATCGGCCAGCGTCGACACGGGACCGGGGTCGACGCCGAGCACGGTCCCGCGGGCCGACAGGCCCAGCTCGAACGCCGTCGCGTCGGTACCCAGCAGCGTCGCCGGATCGACGCTCGAGATCGTCAGTCCGAGCGTCTTCGTCTCGGGGAACAGGGTTGTCCCGACCGGCACCCCTGCCTGGCGAGCGATCTCCTCTACAAACCGCACCGCTAGTGCCTCGTCCAGGGCAAGGAGCGCGGCGTCCAGATCGAACTGCTGGACCTGCGCGGATTCAGTGTGGCTGCCCCCGCTGGTCGGGGCGTCGTTCGTGACGATCGTCCGCTTGGCATTCTCCCGTTCCGGAACCACCACGATGGATCCGGCCGGGACGTTCCCCGAGACGCCCGGATCGACCGCGTCGACGCCGGTCTGGCGGGTCGAGGGGATGACCACGAAATTGCCGCCAACGATCCCGATCTGGGCCGGTGGTAGGGTGATGCCCTCGCGTGTCCGGAATTCGATCCCCGATTCGGTCTTGACGATGGACCCGGCCGCGATCGTGTTGGGTGCGCCGGTGTTCAGACTGGAAAAGGTGACTTCACCCGCGGCCGCCGTGTCGACAACCTTGACCCCGGTCGCGGGAAAGGTATTGCTGACCTCGAGCTCGAACGTGAACGTCGCTGCCGGTACGAGAAGCCCGATGGGGTCTGGCTGCGTGATTCCCGGCTGGGCGGTGATGCTCAGCGCGATCGGACCAACAGAATCCACGCTCGGACGAAGCACGATCGCCGCGCTCGGCAGCACCTGCAGACCGGCCACGCCCAGTGCGGCCAGGAGGACGGCGGCGCCCAGGAATGCCGCGAGGCGCCGGCCGCGCGTCCGCGGGGCCAGTTTCCGGCCGACCTGGGGTGTCGGCGTGCCCGGCTTGGGGCTCGGGAGCGACGCGGCGGCCGGCAGGACCACGGTCGGGCTGTCCAGCTCACCGTCGGGGCCGAGCGGCGCGGCACCGCCGAACGGAGTAACCCCCGCGCTCTCCCCACTCGACCGCGTCGTCCGCTTCACGACGGGGCCGGCACTACCTGATTCGAACGCGGCGACCGAGACATGGGTCGGCAAGCCCGCCGACGCGGCCAGCGCCCGAGCCGAGGCGTCCCCGGTCACGATCTCGAGGGTCTTGTTGCGCGTCGTAGCCTCACGGGCCAGCAGGCGGAAGTTGATCCGCGACGTCGCCAGCCGCGACCCATGCGGCAGGACGAGCGCAATGCGGGCCGCCTCGAGGGACCGGATGCGGGCCACCGCCGAAGTGATCTCGTCATCGATGTCGAGGTAGACGATCGCGGTCATCGTCAGATCCGGAGCTGCCGGACGACTCGTCGAAGGGCCCCGTCGAGGCTGCCCGCAGCCTGCCCGAGCTCGATCGCCTGGTAGGCAAGCCCCATCGGGGTCACGTCCTGCTGATCCACGAGCAGCTGCGTTTCGTCGCTGATCGTCTCGACCTGGTCGGGCGACATGATCGTCACTTCGGGCGGCCGCGAGAACGGCAGTGCCCTCGAGAAGGCGGGGGCAGCGAGGGCAGCCCGGATTTCTGGGAGGCGGGTGCCACCTCCGCACAGATAGATCCGCCCCGGCAGCAGGTCGCCCGCGGCCAGTTCCTCGAGGACGAGCTCCACACCTGCGGCCCACACCGCGACATCGTCGGCGACGATCGCCTGGACCTCCTCGGTGGCGTCGCCCGCGATTCCCCGCGCATAGTCCACTTTCAGCGCCTCGGCTCGCGGAAAGGGCAACTCGAGGCGATCGGCGATGGACTTCGTGAAGGCACGTCCGCCGAGCGCAAACATGCGTGTTCCCTCGATCCCGCCCTGACGAACCAGGGCGACGTCAGTGGTGCCGCCGCCCACATCGACGAAGAGTGCCCCGCCCTGTCGAACCTGCTCGCTGTTGAGCGCGCGCGCCACGGCGTATGGCTCTGCGACGACCTCGATCAGGTCGAGTTCCAGGTGCTGCGCCACGCTCTGGAGTGCCCCGAGGTGCACGAGCGGCGCGAAGGCGTTGAAGATCGAGATCTTGACGTGCCGACCCTTGAATCCGACCGGATTGGACACGACGTACCCGTCGATCCAGGCCCCGACGACGGCCGCATGCACCAGACGTACGTCCACGTTGGCGAGGCCCGTCTCCCAGGTCACCGAGCGTTCCGCCTCGCGGAGAGCTTCGCGCTGGACGCCCTCGATGAGCTTCTGGAGCTCGGATTCGGTGATCGGCGCTTCTGGACGGACTCGCTCCTGCGAGTGCGCGGTCGTGAATCCCTTGACCAGTTCCCCGGCGATCCCGATGACCACCTGCGTGGGACGGAATCCGGCCATCTCCTCGGCCTCCTGGAGGGCCACCGAGCAGTTGTCCACGACGGCCGCGATGTCGGCCACCGTTCCGGACTGCATGTGCGACAGGCCCTGGCGCTTGCGCCCGACGCCTCGAACGACCCCGCACCCGTCATCGCCGATCTCGAACACCAGCGCCTTGGCGAACTCCGTGCCGATGTCCAGGGCGGTGCACGCCGTCAGACGATCCGGAGCACCCTCCCGCTGCCACAGCCGCCGCAGCAGGGCCATGGCGGTCAGGAGTTCCAGGTCGGGATGACGAGATCACCCGACACGAGCTGGAGCCCGAGCATGGTCAGAAAGACAGTGGACGCGACGAACAGGAGCACGCCGCCGGCCTTCGAGGCGGGGTGATTCTGGTTCCCGACGGCAAAGCCGTAGGCCACGGTCATAAAGCCGATCCCTGCGCCAACGGCCAATTGCGGAAGCGGTGTCTCAAGGCCTCGGGGCAGCGACAGGATGCCGATCGCCACGTACCAGACACCTACGATGGCCCCGCTCCCGAGCGTCCTCCCGAGGAGCTGCTCGTAGGTTCGGATGCGCAGGACGAGGGCCACCTGGAAAACCGACGCGAGCAGCATGCCAGCGATTCCGATGGCGGCTGCAACGTAGGCAAGAATCGGGAACTGTTCCGCCTCGACGGCCGCCACCAGGAGCGCCACGGGGATCGTGGCCAGCATCAGGACCACGCTGGCGACATCGTTCCACGCCCCCCATGGATTGCCGCGCGCGAAGAAGACCAACAGCGTGACCATCCCGATCACGGTCGCGATCGCCGCCAGCAGCGACGACCATCCGACGATCTGCTCGATCGTGATCATTCGCTCCGGCCGACGGCGTCACGGACGGCCTCTCTGAGCGCGGCGATGGCGGCCGGCAGGCCGCTGCCGTTCGCGCCCTTGCCCTGGGCCATTTCCGGTTTGCCACCGCCCTTGCCGTCGATTGGTGGCATGGCGGCACGAACGAGGTCTCCAGCACCGATGCCGCGCGCCACGAGATCATCCGACACGCTCACGAACAATTGCGGTTCAGCGGCCTCGAGACCGAGGGCGATGACGCCGCTCGGCAGGAGGCCGCGCAATTCCTTGGCAACGGCCTTCAGCGCCTCCATGGAGTCCCACGGAGCGGCAGCCGCCACCAGGGCAATCCCGGGCGAAACTTCCTGTGCAGCCCTGGCAAGGTCGGAGGCGCGGGGCGCTCCACCAGCGGCGCCGCCGCCGGCCCTCAAGCGCCGCTTCGAGTCCTTGAGCTCCTCGTTGAGCATGGCGATTCGAGCGACGACGCCCGCCGGCGTCTGGGCCCCCAGCGCCTCCATCGTCGCCTCAACCGTCTCGGAGCGATCGCGCAGGTAGGCATCCGCGCCCACTCCGGTCAGCGCCTCGATCCGGCGCATCCCGGAACCGATGCTTCGATCGGAGGTGATGACGAAGCCGCCGATCTGGCCGGACGCGCGACAGTGCGTGCCACCGCACAACTCGAAGCTGTAGTCCTGAACCCGGATCGTGCGAACGGTCTCTCCGTACTTCTCGTCGAAGAAGGCATCCGCGCCGGCATCGATCGCGTCCTGCATCCCCATGAAGGCGATCGAAACGGGCCGATCGTCGCGGATGATGCGGCGGACCTCGTCCTCGATCGCTCGCCGTTCGTCATCCGTGAGTGCCCGGTCTGCGGGGTAGTCGAAGCGCAGGTAGTCCGGGGTGACGAGCGAGCCCGCCTGTCTTGCGCGGTCCCCGACGACGTTGCGCAGCGCTCGGTGGAGCAGGTGTGTGCCGGTATGGTTGCGCATCGTGTGCGCCCGCCGGTCCGCGTCGACCTCGGCCACGACCGACTGCCCGACGACCAGCTCCCCGCGCAGGATGCCGCGATGGACGAACAGGCCACCGACCGGCTTGTGCGTGTCCTGGACCTCGAAGAGAACGGCACCGTCCACGGCCCGGAGCGCGCCGCGATCGCCGATCTGACCGCCACCCTCGGCGTAGAACGGAGTCCGATCGAGCACGATCTCCGCGCTCGCGCCGGCCTCGGTCCGGAGCTCCTCGTCACCTTTCGCCTTGAGCTTCTCGTATTCAATCCCGTCACGCAGGATGGCGACGACCTTTGCGTCTGCGACGTGTGTCGTCTCGTACCCATCGAACGCGGTATCGCCGCTGCGCGTGTTGATGGCCGCGTACATGGCGCTCAGCTCCGCGTGCCGCGCGAGTTCGGCCTTCTTGCCGGATCGGGAACGATCGCGCTGCTCGGCGAGCGCAAGGTCGAAGCCGGACCGGTCCACCCCGACACCGTACTCGGCGGCCAGCTCGATGGTCAGATCGATCGGGAACCCGAACGTGTCGTGGAGCTTGAACGCGACGTCGCCGGCCATCTTCGGGACGTCATCGGCCAGATCCTCGGGTCGAACGCCCACCGTCCGTTCGTTCGAGGTGAGCCCGATGAGCGCCTCCTCGAGGATATCCGTGCCCGCCCTGAGCGTTCGACTGAACTGGGCTTCCTCGCGGGCGATTGCAGCGAGGATCTCAGAACGCCGCTCTTCAAGGTGCGGGTAGGCTTCGGCCATCGTGTCGATGACCACGTTGGCGGTCTCGACCATGAACGGTTCAAGACGACCGAGCAGACGCCCGTGGCGGACCGCCCGGCGAAGGATCCGGCGGAGGACGTAGCCGCGGCCGTCGTTGGACGGCAGGACGCCGTCGCCGATCAGGAACGTGACCGCGCGCGAGTGATCCGCTATGACCTGGTAGCTGAATCGCTCGAGCTCGAACGCACCGGGATCATGGCCGAGCAGCTCGCGCATCCGGGCGTGGATCGGCGCGAAGAGGTCCGTGTCGTAGTTCGTCGGAACGCCCTGCAGGACGCTGGCCAGGCGCTCGAGACCGAGACCCGTGTCGACGCCCGGCGCGGCAAGCGGCGTAAGCGATCGATCGAGAGCCAGCTCAAACTCCATGAACACGAGGTTCCAGATTTCGAGCCAGCGCGGGCAGTGCTCGGAGTGGTCCGGTGTGCAGAAGTCACCCTCGCTGAACTCGATGCCCCGATCGAAGTGAATCTCCGAGCAGGGGCCGGCCGGTCCCGTGTCCGCCATCCGCCAGAAATTCTTCTCGTCCCCGTGCTCCCAGTCGCCCCACCGAGCAACCCGATCGGCCGGGAGGCCGATCTCCGAGCGCCATACGTCGTAGGCAAGATCATCGGTGGTGTAGACGGTCGCGGCCAGGCGATCGACGGGAATGCCGAGATCGCGTGTCAGGAACTCCCAGGCCCAGTGGATGGCCTCGCGCTTGAAGTAGTCGCCGAAGCTCCAGTTGCCGAGCATCTCGAAGAGGGTGTGGTGACGGGGTGTCCGCCCGACCTCCTCAAAGTCGTTGTGCTTGCCGGCCACGCGCAGGCAGCGCTGGTAGTCCACCGCCCGGTTGTAGGTCCGCTGTTCGGCCCCCGTCAGGGCGTCCTTGAATTGGACCATGCCGGAGTTGGTGAACAGCAGGGTCTGATCGCCGCCCGGCACCAGGCTGGCGCTGGGCACGATCGTGTGACCACGCTCGGCGAAGAACTCGACGAACCGGCGGCGGATCTCGGCAGCAGGCAGCGGCACGATCCGGGGATCGGCCTGAAACGTCGGGGTCGCCATCGGCGGCAATGGTAGCGGAGCGGAACCCGCAGCCGGCCCGAGCGAGGCCGTGACCGGGTCGCGCGGCCGCTGAGCGCCTTAGTCTGATCGATCCACCCGATCGACCCGGCCGTCCGACACCTGCTGGCCCCGCTGGCGGAGGCGATCCCAGATCGCCGATCCGGCAATGGCTGCACCCACCAGCGCACCGAGGTACAGACCGCGCAGAAATCGAGCCGACACCGTCGGTCCTGTCGTGGCGTCCTCCGCCTCCTGTCGCGGGATGATCGGGGCGTCCCGACGTTGCCGCTGGCTCATGTGGAATCCCTTGGATCGACCTTCGTCACGACGGACCCGTCGATGGCTGTCGCATCGGGATCCATCTGGTCGGGATCGATCAGGGCACGGGCCGCACGCGACCTGGAGAGGGGCATCGACGAGGTCGCCCGAGGACCCGGCACCGGATCACGCTTGGGGCGTGAGCCGAGGATCGCAACGATCGCGACGCCGGCGATGCCCACCCAGGCCAGGATCGAGGCCACGATCACGTGGAAGTCGCCGATCATGATCACGGCGATGTCCAGCCGGGCCCCAAGCGCATCGCCGGCCCAAGCGCCCAGGAAGGCTGCCA
>JBKKBB010000205.1:0-11620 GCA_046714395.1 Candidatus Limnocylindrales bacterium
ACGAATTGCATCTGAGGGCGCGGCGTCCGGTGTCGAGGACATCGGGCCACCCAGGGTTGATGCGCTCGGAACTCCTGCCGGCCGCGCCAGTTCGCCGGCTATCGCGGCGGGCGGACCATCCCCGTCAGCGTGTGGCCGTAGCAGTCGGCCTGTCCAACGATCTCGAACCCGCGCTTTCGGTAGAAGGCGATGTTGGAGTCCGTCATCGTGTCGAGATAGCAGGGCACGCCGGCGTCATCCGCCCGTGACGTCCCCATCTCGACCAGCGTCGACCCGAGTCCCTGGCCCTGCCTGGCCGTCCGGGTCCCGATGGTGTTCAGATACCAGTGTGGCCCCTCCACCTGCTTGTGGAAGCCCTCCGCGGCGGACATCGCCTTCGACATCCGGCGCATGCCCTCCAGCCCGAGCATGAACGGCGCCCGCCACATGCCGACACGGAGCATCCGGGGCAGCTTCATCGGCCCGCTCTCGGGATGGAGCCAGATCGCCACCGCGGACGCGTCGTCGTTCGACCACACCCGACCGTAGCGCATGCCGTATGCCAGGATGGTGACCATCATCGGGGGCCCGAGCTTCACCCGCCGAGCCGGGTCGGGGGCGAAGATCTCGAGCGAGGGGTCGTTCGCGAACGCTTCGGCGAGCGTCAGCGTCGCCGCGCGCTCCTGATCGGGACGCAGCAGTTCCACGTGGGGACCTCAACTGGCCTCGGACGGACGGTGCCGAGGGTTGCGGGAGCGTACCACGCGCGGATCAGGAATCAGGGCAGCCTTGGATGACCGTGGCCCGGAAGGGCCCGCCAGCAGCTCGAGCACCGGCCTCCTCCCGGCCGAATGGCCCAATCGACCGAATAGGCATCGGAGCCCGCCGACCGCACGCTTGCGGCACGACGGCGCGCTGGTCCGATCCACACCGACTCCCGGTTCCCCCCACGGGCACGTCCGCGCGGTCAACACCGCGGGGACCCGATGCGCGGGGTCGAGCTCATCCTGGCCTTCCTCGCCGGCGTGGTCATGGGTGGCGCCCTCGACCGCTTCGTGCTCCCGCTCCTCGTCGATGCGTGGATCGACCGACTGCGCCGGCATGGGCGATGAGCTCCGTGACGATGCGGACCGCCGCCGGGCCGACGTCTACTCCTCGGCCCGGATCGGCGCCGCTGCCGCGCTCACGCTCGTCCTGGTCGTGCTCCTCGTCCTCGATGTCGCCGTCCCCGACTACGACATCAGCCCCGGGATCCTCCTCCCCCTCCTCGGCGCGATCCTCGCGCTCCTGGGGCTCGAGGCCTCCGCGGTCTGGAGGCGCGTGAGATGAAGATCGTGACGGCCCTCCTGACCAAAGATGGAGCACGGTCGTGGGCCGGGCGTCGCGGAGCGTTGCATCAAGTTCCGCCGCCACCGTGGCCCGACGCCTGCCGCGACTGGCCGTCCCCCGCGGACTCCATGCCTGCAAGTCGTTGTCGTCTCGCCTCAAGGTCGACGCCGTCGCCATCGCCAGGCGACCGGATCCCGACGGCGGCGATGAGTTGGCCCTCGCGCGCATCACCCGGGAGCGCGACCGGGCGGCGCTGCGGTTCGCCCGCGATCGCGATCTCGGTCGGCTCGAGGCGACGGAGGCACGCGCCTACCTCGAGTCGTTGCCGGAGCTTTGGGCCAATACCTCGGACGCCGGCCGGCACGCGATCGCCGAGGCCGTGCTCGAGCGCATCGACATCCTGGGGGTGACCGACTACACCTTCACGCTGACCGCTCACGCGAAGGCGCGAGGCTGGGACGCGGCCTTCGGGGCCGGCGTCCTGCGCCTCCAGGGTCAATGTGGTCGGGGCAAAACCCCGAGCCCGAACCCGGCCTCCGGGGAGGGGGTTCTGAGCGTGAAAGAAGGTCGATCTGGTCGGGGCGAGAGGATTTGAACCTCCGGCCTCATCGTCCCGAACGATGCGCGCTACCAAGCTGCGCCACGCCCCGACCGAATTGCCCGTTCAACAGGGCTCGCGGATGATACCCCGGATGCCGGAAACGGCCAGCCTGGCGGTTCCGACCACCCGCGTGGCGGTTCCGACCACCACCCTCGTCGCCGATCACGTCGCACTGCCCGAACGCCGCGACGTCGGGTCATCAGAGCGGACCGTGGGCCGTCCATCCGAGTGGGTTCGTCCGAGCCGTCTGTCGCGGAGCCGCCGGTCCCGGAGCCGCCGCTCGTATCTGCCGGATTCCACCACGGGTGGCACTCGACGAGCGCCATCCGCCGGTCGAGGGACGTTCGGGCCGCGACGGGCCCGATCCCTCGCCCAACGCTCCATTGAGTGACATCCGGTCGAGTCCTGCGCGGTCCTGTGCTTCCCGGCCTGCGCTCAGTTGGCGAACGCCACGGGCAGTGGCGTCCGGGGAAAAGAGGCGCCCGGCCGACCAGCGGAGGATCAGGCGCCGGGCGACATCGTCCGAAGGCCGGCGAGGCGCGCGGCCGCCGCCTGGCGCTCGTCATAGGTGACGAAACCGTCGAGCGGCAGCAGATCCGTCGCCGATGCGATGTGAATCGCATCAAGCGCTCGTAGGGACGGCTCCGCAAGAGCCCCTGCGGCGAGGAGCAGCGCCCGATCGAGCGGCAACAGGCCGAGCGCATCGACGATCTCGCCGGCGCGGGCCGTCAACTGGTCGACGTCGAGTCGTGGATCGCGGGCAGCGGCACGCCAGATGGCCCGCGGTACTTCGGTGAGGATGAGCTCACTCGACACCAGGTCGGCTTCGATCAGGAAAGCCCGCAGGGCATCACTCTCGGGTTCGTCGCGCACGAGCTTGACCAGCGCGGATGCGTCCGCGTAGAACAGCGCCACCCGTCAGCGCTCTCCGCGGATCTCGTCGAGGGCGCGACTCAGGGCTCGAGGGTCGCCGTCCATCCGGAGCGGCGGCGGCAGCCCACGTCGGGTCGGGCGCGCGACGCGCCCAGCGGCGATCAGCCCGTCGAGCCCGTTGCCTGTCGAGGGCGGAGGACCTAGTTCCGCCACGGGTCGGTTCCTATCGGTGACGAGCAGCCGCTCGCCCTCCTCGACGCGACGCAGATAGCGGCTCAGGTTCTGGCGCAACTCGGCGACCCCAACGGTTCGAGTCATGTACATGAATGTAGCATGTTGATCGTCGGCTACCGCGCGGGGAAACCGACCCAGATCGTCCGAGAATACTGGCGACCGCTTGCTTGCGACTCACCCTGCACGCGTCCCGCGCGCACCGTTGACGCCGTCAGATCGACTCGACCGGCCCGACCGGGTCTTCTGTGCTCCTAGAACTGATCCAGGTAGCGCTCGACCTCCCAGTCCGAGACCTGGGTTCGATATTCGTCCCATTCGGCTCGCTTGGCCTCGACGAAGTGCCCGAAGACGTGCTCGCCGAGGGCCTCGCGGATGACCTCGTCCTTCTCGAGCTCCTCGAGCGCCTCGCCGAGCGTGCCCGGCAGCTCACGGATCGCCTTCGACGCGATCGTGGCCGCGTCCATCTCGAAGAGCGACTCCTCGACCGGCGCCGCCAGCGTCATCCCCTTCTCGACGCCGTCCAGGCCGGCCGCGACCATCGCCGCGAACGCCAGATAGGTGTTGGATGAGGGGTCCGGGCAGCGGACCTCGGCGCGGGTGCCCTCGATGGACTTGCCGGGCGAGATCATCGGGACGCGGATGAGGGCCGACCGGTTGGTCCGCCCCCAGGTGATGTACGTCGGCGCCTCATAGCCGGGAACGAGCCGCTTGTAGCTGTTGACCAGCGGGGCTAGCACGGCGCTCATGCCGCGGGCATGGGCGAGGATGCCGGCCATGTACGACTTCGCGAGCTCGGACAGGCCGTAGGGCGCGTCCGGATCGGCGAAAGCGTTGACCGAATCGGCAATCGAATACAAGCTCTGGTGCGTATGCATGCCCGAGCCGTTGATGCCGTGGATGGGCTTCGGCATGAAGGTCGCGTACAGGCCGTGCTGCTGGGCGATCGCCTTGAGCGTGAACTTGAAGGTGATTGCGTTATCGGCCGTCTGGAGGGCATCGGCGTACTCGAAGTCGATCTCATGCTGGCCGGCGGCCACCTCGTGATGGGCGGCCTCGACCCGGATCCCGAACGCCTCCAGGGCGTCGACCATGTCCTGGCGGACCTCCTGGGCGAGGTCGGTCGAGAAGTCGAAGTAACCGGCCTGATCGTGCGGGAGGGGCTCGATGTTCCCGTCCTCGCCGCGACGGAACAGGAAGAACTCGAGCTCGGGGCCCATGTTGACGAGATACCCGAGCTTCTTCGCCCGCTCGACCTGCCGACGTAGGACCCAGCGCGGATCGCCGACGAACGGCTCGCCGCGTGGAGTGAAGACGTCACAGATGACCCGGGCGGTGCCGCGTGGCCCGTCGCCGCGCTGCCAGGGAATCTCGGCGAACGTGCGCATGTCCGGCATCAGGTACTGGTCGCTCTCGGCGATCCGGGTGAAGCCCTCGATGGACGAACCGTCGAACCACGTGCCGTGCTTGACCGATCCTTCGAGCTGGTGCATGGGAATCGTGACGGCCTTGACATGGCCGATGATGTCGGTGAACTGGAGCTGGACGAAGCGGATGCCCTTCGCCTTGGCTCCCTGGATGAGCTCGATGCCGTCAACGGCCTCGTACGGTGCGACCACGGATAGAGCCTCCTTCGGGTCGTGGAACCATGCTCCGCGACCGGCAACGATCGGTCAGAGGGCCGAACTCGAGCGCGAGGTTGTGCGCCGCGCATGAGATCGACCCGCCATAGTCTCCTGATCTGCATCCTAACAGGCACTGCCGCATCGACACCGGCAAGATCGCACGTCCTGACCATACGGTCTTAGTCTATTTGCACGACTCTAAGCGCAACCGCCAGCGACACACGGATCTCGGGGTCGGCGAGACGCCACCCGGTCAGCGCCTCAATCCGCCGGAGCCGGTACGCAACCGTATTCCGGTGTACGCCGAGGGCCGCCGCCGATTCGTTGATCCCGCCGTAATCGAGGAGCGCCCGGAGTGTGGCCAGATGCTCCCGCCGCACGTCGAGCCGGCCGATCAGGAGCGGCTCGAGGAACGTCCGAGCCAGTCGCTCGCCGTCGGGAAGATTGTGCAGGGCGCCCAGAAGCTGGTAAGCCGGTAGCCGAACGGCGCGAGCCACCTGCGGCGGTTCGGGGAGCGCCTCGGCCGCCTGGAGGGTTGTCCGTGCCTCCGCCTCCGCGGCCGGACGGTCAGTCGGTGCCCGGAATGGCCGCGATGCGGAGACGGTCCGTCCGAGAAAGGTTGCCATTCGGGCGGCGAGCTCGAGGCCCTCCGGGTCACCGGTCGCGGGTTCGTCGACAGCCATGACCGCCCGGATCTCGAGCGAGTCGGCGTCGCCGCGGAGGGCGAGACGGCGGGCCGGGGCCAGGAGTCGGAGCTCTCGGCGGATGATTTCGCGCTGCTCACGTGCCTCGGGCGTGTCGTCGTCATGGCCGGGGATCCGCTGCTGCGCGACCAGGACCACCCAGGGCGGACCGGCAGTCGGAAGCGCCTCGGCGCGACGAGTCTGATCCTGGGCCCGGCGCACGGCCTCGTCGCGGGAGAGCTCGAGGGCCAGCATGCCGGCGATCCGAGCCACACTGACCCGCTCGAGCTCACCCACGGGGCGCTCACCGAGAAGGGCGAGGCTCCCGCCTCCGCCACCGGCGCCCGGAAGTGGCACGCGCAAGGCCACGGCCTGCCGCGGGCGGGCATGGTAGCGAGCGACGGCCGCGGCGCCATCGCTGACCTCGGGCGGGGCGTACACCGCGAGCGGTTGGCCGCGGCGACCCTCCAGCGCAACCGCTCGACCGAGGAACGTGGCGACCGCGCCGACCATGGCCGTCGGTCCGCCACCATCCAGTGCGAGGCGCTCCAGACGACCCTCGAGGAGGGCGGCCTGGCGGTCCAGTTCCGCTCCCTGCGTGACCAGGAAGCCGATCACGCTTCGCTCCAGGTCGGCCGCATCGGCACGCTGAATTCGAAAGGCCGGGACGTCGGCGGCAGCGAGCGCGACCGCCAACCCCTCGAGAAGATCGTCGCCGTCGTGCCTGGTCTCGCCGGCCCCCTGGGGCGATTCGCCGGCAGACCCTTGGGGCGGTTCGCCGGCGTCCCCCTCCACGAGCAGCAGCCCGGACACCCGCGCCGCCGCGCACGCCTCGGCGAGCGCGCGCAGCTCCTGGGCTCCCGGAGCAATGACCGTCAGCGCGGCCACCGGCACGATGGCCAGATCCCCCGGTTCGAGCGCATCAAAGGCCGGTACGCGGGCACGCAGCACGCGCACCCAGGCGATCGGCATCGCCTGCTGGTTGGTGGCTCCGACCGACCGGGCTCCCGGCAGCATGGCTGCGGCAAGATCCGAGAGCGTGGTCACGGGGCGATGGTCCCACCGGTCGCCCCGGTCGCGCCAGCCGCCGCGGTCCCACCGGTCGCGCTGGTCCCCGCAGGTCCGATCGTCGCCGCCCGGGCCGCGACGAGATCGTCTACCAACCGGCCGAACTCTCGATTGAAGTCGACATAGCGATCCGAGCGTCCGACCATGGATAGCCCGCCGTCGGCGTGGAGGCGAGCCCATACGCGCCGCCTCGGCAGATAGAACCCAATCGACAGGCCCAGGATCAGGCTTCCGAACGCCGCCCACACGATCCCCTGCCCCGGATCTCGCTTGGCGATGAGCAGGGTGAAGTCGCTGAAGCTCCTGAGCGTGACGGCAAAGTCGAGCGCATCGAACGACGCGGTCGCACCGCGGGTCACCACCAGCGGGAACCCGGTTTCAATCTTGTTGGTGCCGTCCGCATTGAGGCCCGTGACGACGTAGGGCAGGACGAGCACCGTCCCGACCCCTTGCGACGTTCGATCGAGGAGCAACTGCAACCCGATGTCCCGACCCGGGACGGCCAGGGTGCCGAAGGGCAGCCCACCCGCGTTGTCCGTGAGCGGCACGGGTCCCGACCACAGGATTGCGCCGTCGAGAGCCCGGATCTCGAGGTCCGGAGCGGGTCCGAACCCGTTTTGATGGAACGTGTAGCCGCCCGCTCGAAGCGGATCGTTCACCCGGATCGACTTGCGGGCCAGCAGGGCGCCGTCCTGGTAGACGGACAGGTCGGTCACGAAGTCGGACGGCATGCCTGATTCCAGGCCCGGTGCGTCGAACCCGTTGTTACGGACGAGAAGCAATCCCGGCGTTCCGATCGGCTGGACCGTCAGGGTGTCCCCATCGGCCACCACGAGTCCCTGCTCATCGCCGAATCTCGAGGTGATCGCCCCGGCGATCAGGAACAGGATCAGGCCCAGATGGGTCAGCAGGGTCGCCATCTTCACCCACCGATGGCGGTCGCCATACAGGTAGCGGACCTGGCCCACCTCGGCGAGCCGCACACGGAAGCCATGCTTGCGAAAGACCTTCCCGACGTCCGGCGCCGTCAGAGCGGGTGCGATCTGGATGCGATCGGGCAGACGCGGATCGAAGTACGCGTCCGGCTGGATGACCCGGATCTCGGCCGACTGGCGCCACAGGCGCGGGGTCCGATCGATCGTGCACACCACGATCGAGATAATCAGGACGATGAGCCCGATGGAGAACCACGTGGACGTGAAGACCTGGAAGAGCTGCAGGCGCTCCATGACGTTGACGACTCCGGCTCCGAGCGCGGGGTCGTAGCGGGCATGAATGCCGGCCATTGCCGTCGCGTAGTCGCCGGCCGATCGAAAGGCAAAGCCCTCCAGCTGGCGGACGGTCATGCCGACGACCGCCAGGACGGCGAGCATGATGATCTGGAGGACGGCGAAGTTCACGGACGTGAGGAGCCGCCAGAGGACGAACCCGACCTTGCCGGCCGGACCGGCATTGATCCTCGTTCGCGTGGCGGACCCCGCGAGCAGATAGACGACGACTCCTGCGCCGACAAGCAACCCGAACAGCAGCGCCGGCGAGATGATGGGCCTCGCCCTCGTCAGGCGGTCAGTGCCGGCGCGCCCGATTCGGCGGTCACCGACGCCGCGACCGCCAATGCCCGCCGGAGGTCGGCCACGAGATCGTCCACGTCTTCGAGGCCGACGCTCACGCGAAGCAGACCGGGACGGATCCCGCTGTCCAGGAGCTCGGACTCGCTGAGCTGGCGGTGCGACGTCGAGGGCGGATGGACGACCATCGTGTGGACGCTGCCCAGCGAAGCCGTGCGCTCCGTGATTTCCAGCGCGTCGACGACGGCCTTGCCGGCCGCCCGCCCGCCCGCCACCTCAAAGGCGAGCATGCCGCCCGCCACGCCCGGTCGGAACTGGCGCACGGCAACTGCGTATTGCGGATGGGACGGCAGGCCCGGATAGAGCACTCGCTCCACGTCGGGCTGCCGCTCGAGCCAGGTGGCCAGCGCCAGGGCGTTGGCAGCGTGGCGGTCCATCCGAACGGCGAGCGTCAGCATGCCGCGCAGGGCCAGGAAGGCCTCGATGGGCGCGAGCGTGGCGCCCGTGTTGATCTGCACCCGGCGGATCCCGGCGATCAGGTCGTTCGACCCGGCCACGACACCGGCCATCAGATCGCTGTGGCCACCGATGTACTTGGTGGCCGATTCGACGACCAGATCGGCACCCAGCGCGAGAGGCCGGCAGACGTAGGTCGAGGCGAACGTGTTATCGACGATGGACACGGCTCCGGCGTCATGGGCAAGTTCTGCGATCGCGGCGTGATCGGTGATCAGGGTGGTCGGATTGGCCGATGTCTCGGTGTACACCAGCCGAGTCGGCCGTTCCCGGAGCGCGGCCCTGACCGCCTCGTGATCGGTCATGTCGACGAACCTGATGTCGACCCCGAAGCCGGCGAAATAGCTGCTGAACTGGATCCTCGTGGAGCCGTAGATCGCCAGAGGAGCCAGCATTCGGTCCCCGCTCCGGAGCACGGAGGCACAGGCGGCGTGAATGGCGCCCATGCCGGAGCCGAAGGCGACGCCTGCCTCGCCGCCGGCGAGTTCCGCATAGGCGTCCCCGAGGGCATTCGTGGTGGGGTTGGCCAGCCGGCTGTACGAAAAGCCGGCCCGCACATCCGTGCCCATCGTGGCCAGCTCGTCCGAGTCTATGGAGGCGAACGTGGCGGACTGAAAGATCGGGACGGTGGTTGGACGTTGATGGACCGCGGGTGCGTGTGAAGCGGCACGGATCGCGCGCGTGGAGAACCCGAGCTCGACAGGGCGCTGGTCGGAGAATTCGGAGCCGTCCGGCTCACCGCGGCTGGTCATGCCCCGATGCTACACCGGCTGCCCGGGCACCTCCGAGGTCGCGGTCTGGACTTCGGCCGGCTCGAACGACGAGGGCCCGGCCACGCGATTCCGGCCGGCTCGCTTGGACGCGTACATCGCCTGGTCTGCCTTGAGCATCAGGCCATCGGCGGTGTCACCATCGTGCGGGCAGGCCACGACCCCGATCGAAACGGTCGGCGACTGGTCCATCCCGGGAATGTCCAGCTCGGCGACGCTCAACCGGATCCTCTCGGCCAGTACCCAGCCTCCGGTCGGGTCCGTTTCGGGCAGCAGCGCCACGAATTCGTCGCCGCCGTAGCGTGCCGCAATGTCGATCCGTCGAACGCCGCGCCGGATCTGGGCGGCGATCGCCTGGAGCGCCGCGTCGCCGGCGTGGTGACCGTGACGATCGTTGATCACCTTGAGTTCATCGAGATCCAGCATGAGCAGGCAGAAGCCGCGACCCGAACGGGCGCTGCGCGCCACTTCCCGTTCAAGGGCCGCGAAGAAGAGGGTCCGGTTGAACAGGCCCGTGAGCGGATCCACGGCCGACAGCCGGATCGCGGCATCACGAGAGCGACGCTGCTCGCGGCCGATGACCGTGCCGGCATAGGCCAGCAGCAGCAGCGCCGTCAGGTTCACCCCTGTCGTCGCCAGCTGGATCGCGGTCGGGGCGCCACTCCCGAGGTAGGACCCCACGATGTACCCGATCGCCGCGGCGATCGACACGACCAGCGTGGACATCGGGCTGACCACCAGCGCCGCGGCCCCCACGATCAGCGGGAAGGCAAAGAAAAACGGGCTGGCGTGTCCGCCGGTCAGAATCAGCAGGGCGGTGGCCACCACGAGGGCGACAGTGCCCTCCAGCACGGGACGCGCGGCGCCAAGGGCACGGCGTGGCAGAAGGTCGTGCACGACGAGGACGAACAGACCGGTCAGGGCAAGGAGCACGAAGATCGCCGCCGAGGTCGCGGGCCACAGGTTGCTCGTGCCCACGATGAGTGCGGCCGAACCGAGGAACGCCCAGGACACGATCCGGACGATGCGGTCGTAGCTCGATGGAGTCCCGCCTGGTTGATCGACGAGCCCGCCGATCAGGGTCCCTGGATCCAGCTCGCCGGTCCCCTGGACCTCGGCATGCTCGGCCATATTCAGTCCGAAGATTCGGTGCCGACGGGCGAACGGCGGGCCGAAGATCGCCAACGCCACGGCCGCGGCGATCAAGATCGTGGCCGCCACAAACCAGGGCAGCACGTCCGGTGGCATCGTCAGCGAGTCCCGAACTGGTAGGTCTGCTTGACCAGGCGCAGATAGGTGAACGTTTCGGTGTCCCGCACGCCCTCGATTTCAGGCAGGCGATCGGTCAGGAACCGCAACAGGCCCTCGTTGTCCTCGGAGACCAGCTCGATCAGGATGTCGAAGCGCCCTGTGGTGACCACGACATAGTCGACCTCGGGCAGGGCCGCCAATGCATCGGCGACGGTGACCAGGCGCCCCGGCTGGCAGCGGATGCCGATGAGGGCCTGCTGGAACCCGAGCTTCCCGGGATCCGCCACGCCGACGATCTGCAGAATTCCGCGATCGATGAGTCGGTTGGTCCGTGCCCTGACGGCCGCTTCGGAGACGCCGATCTCGGTCGCGATCTGGGTGAACGGCCGGCGCCCGTCCGCCTGGAGATGCTCGATAATCCGCTTGTCGAGCGGCGAGAGCTCATCTTGACGGCGCGCTCCATCCCGTCCATTGGGCATCCTGTCCTCCGCGGGGCCGCTCGACCGTGTTGACGCTATTCCACCACGCCAGGTTCACGCGCGCCAGCCTGTTTCGCGCCCAGCCCGCGTCGAGGAGTTCGAGAACGCCGGTCACTCCTCGAGAGCCTCGAGCGGGATCCAGGGTCCCGAGGGCCGTCGGGATTGGTCGGGGCGGCGGGATTTGAACCCACGATCTCGTGCTCCCAAAGCACGCGCGTTGCCAGGCTACGCTACGCCCCGATCGAGCGATCATACGATCCCTCGAGCCGACCGGCATCGCTCCCGCAATGTGGGGCGTCACTCCTGACGATCAGGGTGGGGACGAACGAGGCTGTCATTTTCGACGCCCGTCAGTGGGGAGCCCAACCGTTGATTCCTGGACTCGCGGAGCCTACACTCCCGGCGCCAGGACCCGATTGTGGAGCGGGCGCCAGTGCTCTACTGGCTCTACCCCCTCAGTGACGGTTGGGCCGAGGGCGATCGATCCGCCAGTGCGCTGCCTTCCATCCCCGGGTCCACCGCCTGACCGAATCGATAAAGGGCTCGAATCAGCATCGACGCCCTATGAATCTCCGGGCGGGATGTTGTGGTTGAAACGGAAGACGTTGGCCGGGTCGTAGCGGCGTTTCACGCGCGACAGGCGATCG
>JBKKBB010000206.1:0-20723 GCA_046714395.1 Candidatus Limnocylindrales bacterium
GCGTCTGTGCTGGACACGGGTCGGCCCCACTTCCTGGCCAATGCTCCTCCGGGGAGCACTATCCGGGTTCGGGCGGGGGTCGAGCCCGCCCGAGCACCCCACGAGCGGAGGCCGTGGCACCGGCCACCCACGAAACCCACGCCGCGATCGAGGATTCTGATGGATCTGGGGATCTCGCCGCTGCCATCCGCGGCCGGCGACCCGCACAGTGCTCCGGGGGTGGTCACAAGCCAGGATTACTGGGGGGGGGCACAGGGAATGGGATGCTGCCGGTTCTGGTCGAGGGACATGCCCGGCCTGAGGCGTTCAGCGGGGCGGCAGCACATCGTCGGCCAGATACAGGCGCTCTCGGGTTCCGTCCTGCGCGTGCAACTCCGTGCCGTAGGCCTCGGACAACGCGGCCAGGACCTCCTCGGGACGGCCGACGCCGCGTTCCGGCGCGAATCGGACACGGATTCGGATCGTGATCGACGGCTCCGGACCTGCGGGCAGGGTTGGCACCACCTCGATGTCGTCGAGCAGCGGTCGCAGGTCGTAGTGAACGGACTTTCCGCCCTTGTCTCGGCTTCGTGGCAACTCGGCGGCGGCAAGGAGGTTCCTGGCGGCCGCGGCAAGCGCCGTCGGATCGGGTGGGCCACCGGCCGCGGTCACCGTCAGCCGGTAGTCGGCCGCCACAACGCGGCCCGCCAGCGGTGGTTCGCCGAGCCAGACGTCGTGCAGATCCACCAGCTCATGACCGGACGGCAAGCATGCGAGCAGACGGGTACGGACGTCCGATACCGGGCGTGGTTCGACCAGGAACATGTCCATGAGCTCGCGTTCGGCGGCCATGCCGACGCTCAGCGGTGCCCCAAAGGCGAGTCGCGCGCGGGGCACCGGGAGATGGCTACCGGCGATTGGCAGGCCGGTCGCGAGCAGAGCGGCCTCCCAGGCCGCGTTCTGGTCGCGTTGTGGCAACGGCGGAGCGTCGGGGCGACGACGGTAGACGAGCCGCCAGCGCTGCCGTGCTTCGGCCGGTGTTGGTGCTGGGTTGGTGGGCTCCATGGCTCTGCTAGTCTGCCGGAAGGATGGTCATGACCGCCCGCAACTTCCCTCCGGTCTCCCCCCGCGTCGCCCTGCTCGTCGGCGCCGCGATCGTCCTTTCGATCGTGCTCTACATGGGGCGCGCAGCCCTTGGCCCGTTCGTCATTGGCCTGCTGTTCGTCTATCTCCTCGCGCCGCCGGTCGAGTGGCTGTCGCGCATGAAGGTGCCGCGACCGCTTGCGATCCTGGCCGTGTACGCGGTGACGGTCACCCTCGTGGTCGAGGGGCTCAACGTCATGCTCCAACCCCTGGTTGACCAGATCCGCCAGTTCGCGGCTGATCTGCCCGGCCTTATCGACCGGCTCCGTGTGCAACTTGATCAGTTTGGAGCCGTCTATCGCGGCCTCGAGCTGCCACCGGCCATCCGGCAGGCGATCGATGAGTGGCTGGCCAAGCTGGCAGCCGGCGATGTCGGCGTGGATCCGACGGTCCTCCTGCCGGTGCTCCAGGCCACGACCGGATTCGTCGTCTCGATCCTGACCCTGCTGATCGTGCCGGTATGGGCGTTCTTCGTGCTCAAAGATCGGCCGCGACTGGTTCGCTCGTTCCAGTCCGCGATCCCCCGGGAATGGCTGGCCGACGGCGAGGCCATCGCGGCCATCGTGGGGCGGGTGTTCGGATCGTGGATCCGCGGGCAGGTCCTGCTCGGCCTGACCGTCGGCGTGGTGACCTTTCTCGGACTCCTGGTCCTCGGCGAGACGGTGAACCCGATCTTCACCCGGTTCGCGGTTCTGCTGGCCGTGCTTGCCGGCGTCCTTGAGCTGCTGCCGATCATCGGGCCGATCATCGCCGCCATCCCGGCGATCCTGCTCGGCGCCACGACAGGGATCGAGGCGACCGGCGCCGCCTTCCTCCTCTATTTCGGCATCCAGCAGCTCGAGAACAACTTGCTCGTTCCAAAGATCCAGGGGGACGCCACCAACCTCCACCCGAGCGTCGTGATGGTGGCCCTGATCGTGGGCGCGACGGTCGCCGGCCTGCTCGGCGCGATCCTGGCCCTGCCGATGACCGCGGCGGCCCGCGACGTGTACATGCATCTATTCGCCCGCCTGAGCGAACCGCTCCAGTCGTCTGAAGCAGCGGCCGCGTCCGCCGCCCTGCACGCGGATGCGACCGCCGGGAGCGAACCTGGGGGCCAGGCTCCATCGGTACCGGAAGGCAGCCTGGACGACTCGACCCTGGCGGCCGGACCGGATCCGGTCGGGAACTGATCCGGCCGGCTCCGCGGCAGCGCGGCAGCGCCGCCAGGTCAGTTGAGGTAGCGGATCCAGACGTAAACCGTCGAGATCACGAGCGATTCGAACGTGACCAGCAGGCCATAGGGCAGGAACGCTCGGAAGGTGATCCTGTGCCCGGAGCGATCGGCCAGGTTGGCGACGACCACGTTGGCTGACGCGCCGATGATCGTGGCGTTGCCGCCGAGGCAGGCGCCGAGCGCAAGCGCCCACCAGAGGGGCTCGACCGCGAGGCCCGCGTCGCCCAGGCCCTGGACGATCGGGATCATCGTCGCCGTGTATGGAATGTTGTCGACGATGCCTGACGCGACGCCGCTCAACCAGAGGAGCCCGAGGGTGGTCACGGTCCCGTCGCCGCCCGTCAGATCGAACAGCGCGTCCGCCATGGCCTGGATGATCCCGACGTGGACGATGCCCTCAACGGCGATGAAGAGGCCCACGAAGAAGAACAGGGTCGGCCACTCCACCTCGCGGAAGACGGATTCCGGGTCCATCCGGGCCACCAGCATCAGGACGGTCGCTCCCAGCAGGGCGATCGTCGCCGGCTCGTAGCCCAGCGGGCCGTGCAGCAGGAACCCGACGAGCGTCGCGCCGATCACGACAAGGCTGCGGCGGAGGAGACTCGGGTCGGAGATGACGCCTCGCTCGTCCAGACCGAGCGCGGCCTCGCGAGCCTCAGGGGTAACGCTCAAGGCGCTCCGGAACATCACGCGGAGCGTGATCAGAAAGACGACGAACACGATCAGGACGACAGGTCCCATGTTCGTGAGAAACGCGACGAAGTCGAGGCCGGAGGCACTTCCGATCAGGATGTTCGGCGGGTCCCCGATCAGCGTCGCCGTACCCCCGATGTTGGCGGCGAGGATCTCGGCGACCAGGAACGGGATCGGGTTGACGCCCAGGATGGAGGCAATAGACAGCGTCACGGGGGCGATCAGGACCACGGTCGTCACGTTGTCGAGCACGGCCGACACCGCGGCGGTCACCACGCTCAACACGATCATCAGCCGGAACGGATGGCCCCCGGCAACCTTGATCGAGCGGATGGCGACCCACTGGAAGAATCCGGTTCGGCGCAGGATGCCGGCCAGGACCATCATCCCCGCGAGCAGGAAGATCACGTTGAAATCGACCGCGTGGAACGCTTCCTCCTGGTCGATGACCTGAAAGATGATCATGGCGAGGCCACCGAGCAAGGCGGCGACCGTCTTGTTGATGGCGTCTGACGCGATCAACCCGTAGGTGACGAGAAAGACGACCGCGGCGATCGTGACGTCGTCGGGCATCAGCGGATTTGCTCGGTCGGACCTGCAGTCGAAGCTGTGTCATCGGGAGCGGGAATGTCGTCCAGGGCGCGAACATAGACGACGGCGAGCTCGAGGAGATCGAGGTAACCGGTCGGCCGATTCTCGGCGTCAACGACGTAGACGCCGCCGAGGTGCCGCCGGTGCATCAGGCGGAATGCCTCGCCGATCGTGTCCGTCGCGCGCGCGCTGGCAGCCGGCAGCATGATGTCGGCGGCCAGGCGGTCTTCCAGGCTGTGGCTGAACTCGGCGGCAGTTTCCGCGTCCTCCACGTCGATGAACAACGACTCCGGAACGACGCGTGCCACGATGGACTCGGCCACGCGCGTTACGGGAATGACGCCGGCCAGCCGGCCGGAAGAATCGACAACGCCGATGAGCCGCGTCGCGGGCTGCAGGGCCGCCATGCGAAACACGTCGCGAAGATCCGCTTCGAGCGGGGCGAGCAGGGGCCCGATGGCCAGAAGCGCCTCAGCGGCGCCAACGGTCGTGTCGCGCGCGAGCCGCTGACGATCGCTCATCGTGCCGGCGCCGCGGGCAGCCTCGGGGCGGAGCCGGGAGCAGCGGATGTGGCCGGTGGCCTGGGCTGCCTGAGTTTCTGGATCGTGAACGAACCGTTCATGCGTCGCCCATCGTACCCGTCCCTGGTCGTCAAAGTCCGCCACGTTCTCGGGTGTATCGAGCGAGACGGAGCACCTACCAGTCCGCGCGTTCCTGCCGGATGTTGATGCTCTCGAGAATGCCGAGGCCCGCGGCCAGGCTGATCAGGGACGCCCCTCCATGCGTGATGAACGGCAGGGGAATGCCGGTGATCGGCATGATTCCGATGACCATCCCGACGTTCACGAACAACTGGAAGACGAGGACCGACGCCAATCCGGCGGCGAACAGCGTGCCGAACGGATCCTTCGAGCGCCAGCCGCTCATCAGGATGCGCCAGATGAGCGCGAGAAAGAGGGCGACAACAACAAGGCCACCGATGAATCCGAGCTCCTCGGCCAGGATCGCGAAGACGAAGTCCGTCGTCTGGACGGGCAGGAAGTCGAGCTGGTTCTGGGTGCTGTTGGTCAAGCCCTTGCCGAACAAGCCACCCGACCCGACCGCAATCTGTGACTGGTACAGCTGATAGCCCGCGCCGCGGACGTCGGACAGGGGGTCGATGAACGAGGTCAGACGTTCCTTCTGATAGTCGCGCAGCACATAGGCCCAGATGAACGGCAGGGCCGCGGCCACGGCGAGCGCCATGGCGCCCAGCCAGCGGAGGCTGGCGCCACCCATGAACAGCATGCCGACCAGAATGGCGCCGAAGACGAGGGATGTTCCGAGGTCTGGCTGGAGCAGCACGAGTGCCCACGGCGGCGCCGCCAGCAGGCAGGCACCGAGAACGTTCCAGACCGAGTCCATGCGGCCTCGCCGAGCGGTCAGATAGGCCGCCAGGATCACGATCATCAGGATCTTGGCGAGCTCGGAGAACTGAAACTGGAGGCCAAGAACGCTGATCCAGCGGGACGAGCCCCCGACGCCCGTCCCGAGCACCAGCGTCATGGCGAGCAATCCGATCTGGAACGCATAGAGGGGCCAGACGAGCGTCTTGAGCCAGCGATAATCGAACGCCGTGGCCACGACGAACACGACCAGGGCGATCGAAGTCCACAGCAGCCCGCGCAGGAAGACGGACCCGGTGGCGAGGGCCCCGTTGCCGCTGGCCACGCTGTTGCTGTAGGCCATGACCAGGCCGAAGGAGGTGAGCAGCACCGCATAGGTGACCATCTGGAAGTCGAACGCCCGCCAGATCGTCCCCACCGACCGAGACCCCCAGTCGATCCCCCTGGCCGAGCGTGCGCCTAGCGCTCCCACATCATTCCTCAGTTCGACTGGTAGAAGTTGCCGCGTTCGAGGAGATCGAAGTTCCGGTAGTCCTTCTTGATCCCGTAGCTCTGCTGCAGGTAGTACTTGACGATCTCGGTCGCGACGTTGCCTTTGGTCCCGGAGTCGTACGCGAAGGCCAGGACCGCCAGCTCCGAATCCGTACCTGAGATGGCCTGCATTCCCGTCGGGTCCTTCGACGTCAGGGCGGGATCCTTCGGCACAAACGCGACAAACCAGGAGTGGAACGGCAGCCGGCCCTCAGCGTCACGGGTGCCAAATTCGGCCGTGCCGGACTTGCCGGCTATGACGATCGGCAAATCGACAAGGTTGTAGGTATGGCGCACGAGGACGACGTTTCGCGACGCCTGGCGCATGGTTTCGAGAACCGACGGGGCAACGTCCAGTTCGCGAATCACCTTCGGTTCAAACGGACGAACGACCTTTCCGTCCACATCCTTGACCTCGCGCACGATCTGCGGCTGGTAGAGCGTGCCCCCGTTGGCCAGCGCTGCATAGGCGTTGATGAGCTGGAGCGGCGTTGCTACGTCGTACCCCTGGCCGATCCCAGCCTGATAGACCTCGCCGGCGTAGATTTCTGCTCCGAGCGTGTCGAGTTTCCACTGGTTCGAGGGAACCGTGCCCTTGACCTCGCCGGGGAGGTCGATGCCGGTCCGGGCGCCAAATCCGAACTGATTCGCCCAGTACGCGAGCCGATCGATCCCGAGCATGCCGGCGAGCTGGAAGAAGAAGGTGTCGCTGGAGTGCGCGAACCCGCACATCATGTTGCACTTGCCCCAGCCACGCCGATTCCACTCGTAGAACTTCGTGCTCCCGAGCGTCAGGTACGGCTGCGTGAGGAGCTGGGTGGATCGGCTGACCTTGCCGTCGGCCAGGGCTCCAACGGCGGTCACCAGCTTGTAGGTCGATCCGGGCGGGAAGTTCTCCGCGATGGCGTGGTTGATCAACGGCTTGTCAGGATCGTTGAGCAGGGCCTGGTAGTCGGCGGTGCTGATACCGCGGGCGAAGACGTTGTCGTCGTACGTGGGCAGGCTGACCATGGCGAGGATCTCGCCGGTTTGCGGGTTCATGACGATGACGACGCCCCGCTTGAGGCCTGCTTCCTTCATGCCCCACTCGAGCGCCAGTTCCGCGTACTGCTGTTCCTGCACGTCGATGGTCAGATCCAGAGAGTTACCGGCCTCGGGCTCCTGGACCGTCTGGAGCACCTGCAAGCGACGGCCGGACGCGTCCTTTTCGACGAGCTCTTCGCCGTAGGTGCCGCGCAGATCCGCTTCGTACGCGGCCTCGACGCCGGTTTTGCCGATCAAATCGTCCGGGAGATACCCCGAGGCGCGCAGGTCGTCCAGCTGTCGCTGGCTGATCGGCGCCGTATACCCCATGACCTGCGCCAGGAGCGTCCCGGTCAGGTATTCGCGGCGTGACTCGACCACGATTTCGGTACCTGGCAGGTCCAGTCGGGATTCGGCGATGAAGTTCGCGACCTTGGGGTCGATGTCGGCGGCAATCCGGACGAGGTCGAACCTAGAGCCGGGATTCGCGTCGATCGTGACGTTGATCTCGGCGGGATCCAGGTCCAGCAGGGCGGCGAGCCGTTGCACCACATCCGCCCGTTCCTCCTCTGGGAGATCGGCTGGCCGGATCTTCAGCGAGTACGAGGGCACGTTGGAAACGAGCGGGGCGCCGTTGCGGTCGTAGATCACGCCGCGGGTCGACAGCACGGGCTGACTGACGGCCCGATTGGATTCTGCGAGCGTTGCGAACTGGCCACTGTCGGCGACCTGGAGCATGAACAGGCGGATGCCCAGCACCGACGCGAGGAGCGCGGTGATCAATCCGAACACCAGGAAGCGGATTGGCGACCGCTCGTCGCCGGTACGCTCGTCGCCGCTGCCGACCGATCCGGCGCTCACCAGTCCACCCGCTCCTCGGGACGATATCGATCACGGATCGAGAGCAGCAGAGGACCGAAAATCAGCCCGAGCACGGCATCATAGGCGGCTCCCGGCATGAGCGCGGCAATCGGATCGACGACGATCACCGGCGGACGGATCGCTGCAAGCAGCGCAAGCAGCACCAGCGAGTACAGCAGGCTCACGATCGGGACCGCGATGACCGGCGCGAGGGGTCTGATGCGGATGAACGAGCGGGCGATGACGGCAGCGACCCCAACCGCGATCACCATGGCAAAGACGGAGGTCCCGAACGGCCGCGACGCAAGACTGTCGAGCATGACGCCACCCACCAGGGCCCAAACGAGCCCGATTTCGAGTCTGGTTGCGATCGTCCAGATGACCCCGAACACCAAAACTGGATGCGGGTGCGCGTCACCGATCCGGAGGTACGGGACAAGGCTCAATTCGAGGAGCGCGGCAAGCGTTGCACCGATCGCGGCCAGTAGATGCGTCATCAGAGGGTATGTCGATCCTTGGCGTGCCGGCCAGGGGTCGAATGCGGAGCTGGTACCGCGCTCACCGCGAAGGGACGGCCGGGCCGCGTCCGGCCAGCAGTATCCCACGGGCATTGCCGACCGGCAATCGGTCGTGCAGAGGCGGCCGAAGCGGTCCTGCGAACCCGCGCAGACGTGAGCACAGACGACTCGTCCAGGGCCGGTTGGCCGAGACCGTGTTTCACGTGAAACCGAAGGAGCATTGCGGGCGATGCCCGAGTCGAGGGCCGGAAGAGTGACGGGCGACACGATGTGGCTCGTAGCCGCGCGGCATTCCGCAGTCCGGGCGTTTGGGTTGCCGGCGAACGCGACCGCGAGGTGGTCTGAGGGCCGGAAATGCTAGAATTCGTGCTTGTGAAGAACCTTTGGACGGGGACCTAGTGGGTCGAGCGATCGCCTGCACGAATCAGAAGGGCGGCGTCGGCAAGACCACCACGGTCGTGAATCTCGCGAGCTATCTCGCACTCGCCGGGGATCGGGTCCTCGTCATTGATCTCGACCCACAAGGGAACGCCACCAGCGGCCTCGGGATCGATCGTACACAAGGGGCCTCTGTCTATGACGCGGTGGTTGATGCTGTCGAGCTCCGTGCCCTGGTTCGAGCCACCGCGATCGCTGGTCTCTCGGTTGTTCCCTCTTCGATCGCTCTCGCCGGCGCAGAAGTCGAGCTGGCCCCCCTGGAGCAACGAGAACGACGACTTGCCCGACTTCTCACACCGATCCGCAACGATTACGACCACATATTCATCGACTGCCCGCCATCGCTTGGTCTGCTCACGGTCAATGCACTCACCGCGGCGGATGCAGCGCTGATCCCGATCCAGTGCGAGTACTACGCGCTCGAGGGTCTCTCGCAGCTGCTCGCCACGGTCGCGTTGGTTCGTGATCATCTCAACCCGCGGCTCGAGATCGACGGCGCAGTCCTGACGATGTACGACGCGCGCACCAACCTGGCAGCAGAGGTTGCCGCCGAGGTGCGCGCATACCTCGCGGATCGCGTCTATGGAACGGTGATCCCGAGGAATGTGCGCCTGTCGGAGGCACCGAGCCACGGGCTGCCGATTCACCTGTATGCGCCCGAATCCCGGGGCGCGGCGGCGTATCACGCGCTGGCGGACGAATTTCGGGTGCGCGCTGCCCGCGGGCTCACCAACGCCATGCTGGTGGCGTGATGACGGAACGGATCGAGCGAGCCCACGGCCTCGGGCGCGGTCTCGCAGCCCTGATCCCGCAGCGCTCGCCACAGGGAACTGGGTCCGTCGAGATTCCTCTCGACCGGATCCGAGCGAACCCTCGCCAGCCTCGCCAGGGCATGGACGACGCGGCGCTGGCAACCCTCACGGCAAGCATCAGTGAGCACGGCGTCATTCAGCCGGTGCTGGTCACAGAGACGATCGACGGCTACCAGCTCGTTGCCGGGGAACGGCGCGTGCGGGCCGCCCGGGCCGCCGGTCTCGAGCGCATCCCGGCCGTCATCCGTCAGCTGGCAGATCGCGAACAGCTCGAGCTCGCACTGGTGGAGAACCTTCAACGAGAGGACCTGAACGCGATCGAGTCGGCTCGGGCGTACCGCCAGTTGATCGACGAATTCGGGTTCTCCCAGGAAACCCTCGCCGCACGGGTCGGGCGAGCACGATCGACGGTCACCAATACCTTGCGGCTGCTGGATCTCCACCCGTCGGTGCAGACGGCGGTCGCGGACAGCATCATCAGCGAGGGTCATGGTCGGGCGATCGGCGGGCTGCCGCCTGAGACGCAGCCCAGGGTCCTCGCCGCGATCGTGGACCAGGACCTGTCGGTACGTCAGGCCGAGGAGCTCGTTCGGCGCCTGCGGGAGCCCCGGAGGACAGAGCAGGCTGCCCACCCGACCCCCGATCCCGAGATCGAGCGCCTGGAGGCGGACCTCCGTGGGGCGCTTGGCACCAGGGTTCGTCTGGCACGCTCGCGCCGGGGCGGGCGCATCGTCATCGACTACTACAGCGACGAAGAACTCGGGCGCCTCTACGAGCGCCTGATGGGAGGAACCGCGTGACCGAGCCTACTGTCGGACCAAGGGCCGCATCCCGGGCGGGTTCATCCCGCCCCAAGAAGGCGGCCGGGTCGGACTACACCGCGGCCAGCATTCAGGTCCTCGAGGGCCTGGAGGCTGTCCGGCGGCGCCCGGGCATGTACATCGGGTCGACGGACGCCCGCGGCCTCCATCACCTGATCTGGGAGGTCGTCGACAATTCGATCGACGAGGCCATGGCCGGTCATGCCACCACCATCCGGGTGACGATGATGGCCGACGGGAGGGTCGAGGTCGTCGATGACGGCAGAGGCGTGCCGGTCGGCAAGCACGCGACCGGGAAAGACGCGCTGGAGGTCGTGCATACCGTGCTCCACGCCGGCGGCAAGTTCGGCGGAGGCGGCTACAAGGTTTCCGGCGGGTTGCACGGCGTCGGCGTCAGCGTGGTCAACGCGCTGTCGGACCATCTCCGCGTGGAAACGGCCCGCGACGGGTTCATCTGGTCGCAGGAATACGTTCGCGGGAAGCCGACCGGTTCGGTCAAGAAGGGCGGACCGCAGGCCAGCCGCCGCGGTACCAGGACGATCTTCAGGGCCGACTCGGAGATTTTCGAGACGATCGAGTACTCGTTCGACACGGTGGCGCAGCGACTGCGCGAATCCGCCTACCTCACGAAGGGCGTCTGGATCACCCTGATCGAGGAGGCCAGCGATCGCGAGCGCTCGTTCTACTTCGAAGGCGGCCTTCAGTCCTTCGTCCGCCACCTCAACCGCAACAAGGAGCCGCTCCACGCTCGCCCGATCTACGTCGAGCGGCGCGAGGGCGCTACGGCGGTGGAAGTGGCTCTCCAGTACAACGACACCTACACCGAGAACGTGCTGGCCTTCGCGAACAACATCAACACCGTCGACGGCGGCACCCACATCACCGGATTCCGGGCGGCCTTGACCAGCTCTCTGAATGACTGGGCGCGCAAGGCGAACGTGCTCAAGGACGCCGACGGCAATCTGTCCGGCGACGACGTCCGTGAAGGCCTGACCGCGGTCATCAGCGTCAAGCTCACGGACCCCCAGTTCGAGGGTCAGACCAAGGCGAAACTCGGCAACGCCGAGGTCAAGGGACAGGTCCAGACGGCGGTCGGCGAGAGCCTGACCCAGTATCTGGAAGAGAACCCCGGCGATGGGCGGCGGATCATCGAGAAGTGCCTGACGGCCGCCCGGGCGCGGGAGGCGGCGCGCAAGGCTCGCGACCTCGTGATCCGGAAGGGCGTCCTGGACGGTCTGTCATTGCCCGGCAAGCTCGCCGATTGCCAGGAGCGCGACCCCGCCAAGAGCGAGCTCTTCATTGTCGAGGGCGACTCGGCCGGCGGCTCGGCCAAACAGGGCCGCGACCGGCGCTTCCAGGCCATTCTCCCGCTCCGCGGCAAGGTCCTGAACGTCGAAAAGGCTCGCCTGGACAAGATCGTGGCCAGCGAGAATGTCCGGCCCCTGATCATCGCCCTCGGCGCCGGGATCGAGGGGATCGGAGACAGCTTCGATCTTTCGAAGCTGCGCTACCACCGGGTCATCATCATGACCGACGCCGACGTCGACGGCGCCCACATCCGGACGCTGCTGCTGACCCTGTTCTTCCGCTTCATGCCCCAGATCATCGAGGCGGGCTACCTGTACATCGCGCAGCCGCCGCTGTACCGGGTGTCCACGGGCAAGGTCACCAGGTACGCCCAGTCCGAGCGTGAGCGTGACCGGTTCATCAAGGAGTTCAACGTCAAGAACCTGTCCGTGCAGCGGTTCAAGGGTCTGGGCGAGATGAACGCCGATCAGCTCTGGGAGACGACCATGAACCCGGAGACCCGGGTCCTGCTCCGAGCGGAGATCGAGGACGCGGCCGAGGCGGACGGCATCTTCACGATGCTGATGGGCGAAAAGGTCGCTCCGCGCAAGGAGTTCATCAAGAGCGAGGCCAGGAAGGTCCGGAACCTTGATATCTGAGGTCCGCTCGACCACGGAGCTGGACGGCCAGCGGTTCGCGTTCGAGCCGCATCGATGTTTCGCCTGTGGCGAACTGAACGACCGCGGGCTGCATCTCGAGCTCCACACGGATGCGGTCCGATGCTGGACGGAGCTCACGCTCGACCCCGCCTTTCAGGGCTGGGAGGGGGTCGCTCACGGCGGCATCCTGTGCACGATCCTCGACGAGGTCATGGCCTGGGCGGTCATCGGTCGAGACACCTGGGGCGTGACCGCCCGGCTGTCCGTCGAGTTCCGCCGGCCGGTCGAGGTCGGTCGCCGGCTGCGAGCCGAGGGCACGGTGACCGAGGCGAGCCGGCGTCTCCTGCGCACCGAGGGGCGCCTGCTCGACGCCGCGACCGGCGATTTGCTGGCCACCAGCACGGGCACGTACGTCGCGGCTCCCCCGGAGCGGCTGGCCGAACTGAAGGCACGCTACCGCCTGCGGCCGGCGGACGACCGAACCGATGCACCCGCCCAGGTGGACGGTTGATCGCCATGTCCCCTGCCCGCTCCGGGCGCGTCCGCCCCGCCGGCACAGGATCTCCGAGCCACGTCAGCGAGGACACCCGCGCGTTCGTCTCGGGCCGCCTCGAGCGAGCCGTCGCCCTTGGTCGATCGATCTCGGATCATGTCCAGGACCCGAGTGCGCTGGCCGCGGCGCTGCGCGCGGCCCTCACCGAGCTATCCGATCCGGCCTGCCGCTCCGGCCAGCAGTTCGTGGCCCCGGGTATCGGACCGACCCACGGGGTCCGGACCCCGCTCCTCCAGGCGCTCGGACGAGCGTTCAGGTCGGCGACCCGGGGCGACTCGCCGGCGGTTCTCCTGCTGGACGCGAACCAGCTGCTCGGTGAACCAGAGCTCGAGGCTCGCTGGTTTGCCATTGGCGTGCTGGAACGGACCCTCCCCGGCGAACGAGAGCGGACCTGGCAGGTGCTCCGCCGGGCCGGACGAGAGGCTGGCGACTGGATCACGGTGGACACCCTGGCCCACACCCTGGCCCGGGGGATCCTCGACGAGCCGTACCGTTGGGCCGAGCTCGAACAGCTGGTCTACGCGCCGTCGCGCTGGGAGCGCCGGCTGGTCGGCTCAACGATCGCAACCATCCCCTTCGCCGGCCGGGCCGACGGGCGGACCACCGACGTTGCCGGGCGCGGGCTGTCGTTGCTTGGTCAGCTGATCGGGGACGCCGAACCAGACGTCCAGAAGGCGCTGTCGTGGGCATATCGCTCGATGGCCCAGGTTGATCTCGAGGCCACGACCGCGGCCCTCGAGCTCGAGGCCGAGCACGCGGCGCGGACCGCGGACGGCCATCGGGCGTGGGTGATCCGACACTCGCTCCCCAAGCTCGACGCTTCCCGCGCAGACCGGATTCGTGCGGAGCTTGGCGGCATCCGGCGGCGGCCCGGCAGCCCATCGACCTCCCGGGCGGCCGAGACGGCTGCTCGCTTCGCGGACCTGGGCCTCGGGCAGGCCGTCACCGACCCTCCGTTGTCCTGATCTACCGCTGAACTGACCGAAGGAGCCACCGACCCGTGACCGACAACATCGGCGCCATCAAGAACATCCGGATCGAGGACGAGATGCGCGTCTCGTACCTCGACTACGCGATGAGCGTCATCGTGTCGCGCGCGTTGCCGGATGTCCGCGACGGCCTGAAGCCGGTCCATCGGCGAATTCTCTACACGATGGGGGAGATGGGCCTGTCCTCCACGAGCTCCTTCCGGAAGTGTGCCGCGATCGTCGGCGAGGTCATGGGCAAGTACCACCCGCACGGCGACGTGGCCCTGTACGACGCGCTCGTCCGGCTCGCCCAGGGCTTTTCCATGCGCTACCCATTGATCGACGGCCAGGGAAACTTCGGTTCCGTCGACGGCGACGCCGCCGCAGCCATGCGCTACACGGAGGCGCGCCTGACCGCGATCGCGTCCGAGATGCTGGCCGACATCGACAAGGACACCGTCGACTACCAGGACAACTACGATGGCACCCAGAAGGAGCCGACGGTCCTGCCGGCCAAGCTGCCGAACCTGCTCATCAACGGCAGCTCCGGGATCGCGGTCGGCATGGCCACCAACATCCCGCCGCATCATCTTGGCGAGATCGTGGACGCAGCGATCGCGCTGATCGAGGATCCGGCGATCACCTCGGACGACCTGTCCGTGCTGGTCACGGGCCCGGACTTCCCAACCGGCGGGACGATCTTCCGATATGAGCGCCAGCGCAATCTGATCTCCGGCGAGTGGGAGACGGTCGACGCGATCCGGCAGATGTATGCCCATGGACGGGGCCGCGTCGTGATGCGGGCACAGGTCGCCTTCGAGGAGGTCCGCGGCGACCGGATGGCGATCATCGTCACCGAATTGCCCTACCAGGTGAACAAGGCCAGCCTCCTCGAGAAGATCGCCGAGATGGTCAAGGACAAGAAGATGGAGGGCATCTCCGACCTCCGCGACGAGTCCGATCGCGACGGGATGCGGATCTACATAGAGATCAAGCGGGATTCCAACCCGCACAAGGTGCTCAACAACCTGTTCAAGCACACCTCGATGCAGATGGCCTTCAACATGAACATGCTGGCCCTGGTCGACGGACAGCCCCAGACCCTGTCCCTCAAGTCGGTTCTCCAGCATCACGTCGACCATCGCCGCGAGATCGTTCGTCGGCGCACGGAGTTCGATCTCGGCAAGGCGCGCGACCGGGCACACATCCTCGAGGGCCTCAAGAAGGCCCTCGACAACCTCGATGCGGTGATCAAGATCATTCGCGCGTCCGCCGACACCGATACGGCCCGCACGAACCTCCAGACGAGCTTCGATCTCAGCGAACGGCAGGCGCAGGCCATCCTGGACATGCGGCTGGCGCGGCTGGCGGCGCTCGAGCGCAAGAAGATCGAGGACGAGTACCTCCTCGTCATCCAGCTGATCGCCGAACTCGAGGACATCCTGGCCAACCCATCGCGCGTGCTCGCGATCATCAAGGACGAGCTCTCCGACCTCAAGAAGCGCTACGCGGGCGAGCGCAAGACGCGCGTCCAGGAGGACTCGTCGCGCGAGCTCACGGATGAAGACCTGATCGCCGACGAGGACGTCGTGATCACGATCAGCGGGCGCGGTTACATCAAGCGCCAGCCGGTCGCGACGTACCGACGCCAGGGCCGAGGCGGCAAGGGCATCATCGGGCACGTCACCCGTGAGGAGGATGCGGTCAAGCATCTCCTGGTCGCCAACACGCATGACTGGGCGCTGTTCTTCACGAACCGCGGCCGCGTCTTCTCGGCCAAGGTGCACTCGATCCCGGACGCGAGCCGCCAGGCCAAGGGCATGCCGATCATCAATCTGCCCGGGGTCCAGGTCGAGTCGGGCGAAGTCCCGATGGCCACGATCATCCTGTCGACGTTCGCGGAAGGCACCTATCTCGTCCTGGCCACGACCAGGGGCATCATCAAGAAGACGCCGCTCGAGCAGTTCGAGCGGGTCCGCTCGACGGGCATCCGGGCGATCAGCCTCGATGAGGCCGATGAACTCGCCTGGGTAGGGGTCTCGTCCGGCCAGGACGACGTCATCATCGCGACCGCGCAGGGCATGCTCGCGCGGTTCGCCGAGAGCGAGGTCCGGGCGATGGGCCGGGATGCGGCCGGGGTCATCGGCATCCGCCTGCTCAAGAAGGCAGATGACCGGGTCGTGTCCATGAGTGTGGTCCAGCCCGACGCCGATCTTCTCGTGCTCACCGAGACCGGCTACGGCAAGCGCGTCCCCCTGACCGAGTTCCGGCTCAAGCATCGCGGCGGCCAGGGCGTCCGGCTGATCGCCCTGGAGGGCCGCAAGACGGGCATCGTCTCGGCCGTCCAGCAGGTGACCGAGCTCGACGAGGAGCTCGTCCTGATCTCGGCGCACGGCCAGGTCGTGCGGACCGAGCTCAATTCGATCAACCGCTACTCATCAGGCGCCCGGGGTGTCATCGTGATGCGCATGAACGAGGGCGATCGGGTGGTGGGGATCTCCGCCTTCCGTCCGGGGTTGGCAGAAGGGCGCGACACCGGCGACAATGGCGATCCGGGAGGGGACGACGCAGGCAAGAGCGGCGAGACCACCACCCCGGAACGCGGCGCCTGAGCGGCGCGTTCCGGCCCGGCCAGCGGAAGGAGTCCTCCGTGTACGCGGACCAGTTCGAGATCTATCACGGCAACTCGAACCCGGATCTCGCCCGGAAGATCTCCCGCTACCTCGGCGCCGAGACCGGGCGCCTCGACGTGTTCAAGTTCGCCAACGAGAACATCTTCGTCAAGATCCTCGACAACGTCCGCGAGAAGGACGTGTTCATCGTCCAGCCGACCTGCCGGCCGGTGAACGACTCGATCATGGAACTTCTGATCATGATCGACGCCTTCAAGCGGGCCAGTGCCGGCCGGATCACCGCGGTCGTGCCGTATTACGGCTACGGCCGGTCGGACAAGAAGGATCAGCCACGCGTCCCGATCACGGCTCGCCTCGTGGCCGACATGATCACGGTGGCGGGAGCCGACCGGATGCTGACGATGGACCTCCACCAGGGCCAGATCCAGGGCTTCTTCAACATCCCGGTGGACGAGCTGACGGCCGTGCACATCCTGTCCAACTACTTCAAGCACAAGCATCTCGAGGATCTAGTCGTCGTCACGGACCTCGGGTTCGCGAAACGGGCGCGCACGTTCGCGGAGCTGCTCGACGCGCCGCTCGCGATCATCGAGAAGCGCCGGGTCGGGAATCTCGACCGAGCCGAGCTCATGAACGTGATCGGCGACGTGCGCGGCAAGCGGGCAGTCATCGTGGACGACGAGATCGACACCGCGGGGACGCTGTCCGAGACGGTCCGCGCCCTCGAGCGTGAGGGCGTGACCGAGATCTACGCCTGCGCCACCCACGGCATCCTGTCCGACCCGGCGATCGAGCGGATCGCCGAATCCTCGCTCCGCGAGGTCGTCCTCACGGACACGGTGCCGCTGCCCCCGGCCAAGCGGATCCCGCAGATCACCACGCTCTCGATCGCGCCGCTCATCGGCGAGGCGGTCAAGCGCATCCATCGAGGCGAGTCGGTCGGAGCGCTCTTCAGCAGCGAGGTCGAGTTCACCCAGGAGATGCTCCTGTGGGAGGACGGCGTCGCGAAGAAGCTCGATATTCGGAACGAGCCGGACCACGATCCGGATCCGAACGACCTGGCGGCGATGCTCGCCGCAGCCAAAACGGGAGATCGATGAGCCTGCAGCTGCACCGACCGGACGGCAAGGGCGGGCTCGAGCCGCGCCCCGTCGTCGAGCGCGACTTTCGGCACCAACTCCGCTCCCGCCGGTGGGGCGCGGCGCTCCACAAGGGGAGCCTCCCGGAACTTGCGAACGCCGAGATGAATCCGACTTCGGTTCGCCGGTCGATTGCCTTCTGGGTCTTCCTCGCAGCGGCAACGTTCGGCGCCCTCGTGGTCGGCTACGGGATCGGGTTCTGGCGCCTCGCCGGTTGACCCGCGACCTGGGCAGGCGGCCCTGAGCGTCGGTAGCGCAATGGGCCTGCCGGCATGGCCGTCTCCCGGGCCGTGATTTCCAACCTCCTCCGCTAGACTGGGTTTGCCATGCTGGGATTTCTATCCCGCTTCGTCGACTCGAATGATCGAGAGCTGAAGCGGATCCAACCGTTCGCCGACGCCACCAACGCGCTCGAGCCCGAGATCCAGGCGCTCTCCGACGCGGAGATCCGTGCCCGGTTCACGGAGCTGCGTGCCGAGATTGCCGAGATCGCGGTTCCCGACGAGCCGTCCGACGACGAGCTCCATCACCCGGACCTTGAGCGGCGGCGAGACATCGCCAAGGCCCGACGCAAGGCCGAGAACGACGGGATCCAGGCGGCCATGGACGACATCCTGCCGGACGTGTTCGCGATGGCCCGCGAGGCCATGCGTCGGACGCTCGGGATGCGCCAGTACGACGTCCAGCTGATGGGCGGCGTCGTCCTGCACCAGGGCAAGATCGCGGAAATGAAGACCGGCGAGGGCAAGACCTTCGTGCCGACTCTCGCCGCCGCGCTCAACGCGATGGCCGGCCGGGGCGTCCACCTGGTCACCGTGAACGACTACCTGGCCCGTCGCGACCCGCAATGGATGGGCCCGGTCTTCCATTTCCTGGGCCTGAGCGTCGGGATGATCACCCACGACGCGTCGTTCGTGTTCGAGCCCGGCTACCCGACCAACGACGAGCGGCTGATCAACCTGAGGCCGGTGAGTCGTCGCGAGGCGTATGCCGCCGACATCACCTATGGAACGAACAACGAGTTCGGGTTCGACTACCTGCGCGACAACATGGTCACGGAGCTTGACCAGCGGGTCCAGCGCGAACGCTTCTTCGGGATCGTCGACGAAGTTGACAACATCCTGATCGACGAGGCGCGGACGCCGCTGATCATCAGCGGTCAGGCCGAGGAATCGGGCGACATGTATTACCAGTTCGCCCGGCTCGTGCCAAAGCTGCAGCCGCGACCTGAAGGCGCCGAAGAAGGCGGCGACTACTTCGTCGACCTCAAGGATCGGGCCGTCTCGCCCACCGAGGAGGGCGTCGACAAGATCGAGAAGTTGCTGGGCATCGACAACCTGTTCGACGCCGACCCACGGCTCGCCCGTCACTTCGAGCAGGCCCTCCGGGCGCATGCGCTGTACAAGCGAGATCGCGACTACATCGTCAAGGACGGCGAGATCGTCATCGTTGACGAGTTCACCGGGCGCCAGATGCCGGGCCGGCGGTGGAGCGAGGGCCTCCATCAGGCGGTCGAGGCGCAGGAAGGGCTGCGCGTCCAGCGCGAATCGGTCACCCTCGCCACGATCACCTTCCAGAACTACTTCCGGCTGTACGACAAGCTGGCCGGCATGACCGGCACGGCGATGACCGAGGCCGAAGAGTTCTCGAAGATCTACAAGCTCGAAGTCGTGGCCGTCCCGACGAACCAGCCGATGATCCGCGAGGACGGGACGGATCTCGTGTACCGGAGCGAAGACGGCAAGTTCCGCGCGGTCATCGATGAAATCGCGGAGATGCAGGAAGCCCGGCGACCCGTGCTCGTGGGCACCGTCTCGGTCGAGAAGTCCGAGCGACTCGGGGAGATGCTCTCGCGACGGGGCGTCAAGCACGAGGTCCTCAACGCCAAGTTCCACGAACGGGAGTCCGGCATCATCGCCCAGGCTGGCAAGACCGGCGCCGTCACGATTGCCACGAACATGGCCGGTCGTGGCACGGACATCCTGCTCGGCGGCAACCCGGCCGGCCTCGCTTCGGAGATGCTCCACCAGCGCGGGCTCAACCCGGCCGAGGTGGACAAGGCCGTCTACGACGAAGCGTTTGCCGAGGCAAAACGCATCTGCGACGAGGACCACGTGCGGGTCGTGGAGGCCGGCGGCCTGCACATCATCGGCACGGAGCGCCACGACAGCCGCCGGATCGACAACCAGCTCCGCGGCCGGGCCGGTCGCCAGGGTGACCCGGGTTCGTCCCGGTTCTACCTCTCGCTGGACGACGACCTGATGAAGCGGTTCGCCTCCGACCGGGTGACCGCGATCATGGAGCGCCTGGGCCTCGATGACGACACCTATATCGAGTCCGGCATCGTGGGCAAGACGATCGAGAGCGCGCAGAGCCGCGTCGAAGGCTTCAACTTCGACATCCGCAAGCGCGTCGTCGAGTTCGACGACGTCATCAATCGGCAGCGCGAGACGATCTACGCCGAACGCGACAAGGTCCTCCGCAACGAGGACCTGACGGACACGGTTCGAGCCTTCCTCGATGAGGAGGTCGATGCGCTGGTCGGCAGCCACCTCACCGGATCCCTCGAGCAATGGGGCATGGAAGCCCTGATCGAGGCGCTCAAGCGGATGGGCATCGGGCCCGAGGACGTCACCGAGGACGAGCTCTGGGACCTGCGCTCGAGCGAGGCCGTCGCCCAGAGGCTCGGCGAGATCGTTCACGACAGGCTGGATGCCCGTGAAGCCGAGGTCGGCGAGGAATGGTCCATGGTCGAACGATTCGTCCTCCTCCGGACGATCGACTCGCTGTGGGTCGAGCACTTGACCGAGATCGACGACATGCGCCGCGGCATCGGTCTGCGGGGCTACGCCCAGGAGGATCCGCTCAACGCGTTCCGCAAGGAAGCCTTCCGGCTCTATGAGGAGCTGGGCGGGTTCATCCGACACCAGGTCGCCAGCACGATCTTCCGGGTCACCCTCACGCGCCAGCCGGCCAGCCCGCCGGCCGGGGTCTTCCCGTTGATGGGGCCCGGTCAGACGGCTCGGTCCGGCTCGGCCAGCGACGGTATCGCCGGTGCACTCGGCGCCGCGGCGCGATCCGCGGCCGGCGGGTCCGTGACGTCTTCCGCTGGGCTCGGACTGCCGGGTGCCCGGCCGGCAAGCCTGGGAGCTGAGCAGCAGGCTCGACCGGGCCATACCCCGACCGGCGCCAAGATCGGCCGCAACGACGCCTGCTGGTGCGGATCCGGCCTCAAGTACAAGAAATGTCACGGCCGCTGACCCGGCCGGACCGCTGACCCGGCGGCGCCGGAGCCCAACAATGGCACAACTCGGTCGCGTGTTCCTGGACCTGCTGCTGGGCGCCGGAGCGCTCGGCGCCTGGGCGGCATACCGAATCCAGGAGCAGGGGGCCACGGACGAGCAGCGGGCCGCCGATGTGATCGTGGTGCTCGGCGCGGCCCAGTACGGCGGTCGGCCCTCACCGGTCCTCGA
>JBKKBB010000207.1:0-8050 GCA_046714395.1 Candidatus Limnocylindrales bacterium
CCGTCGAGCGCGCGGCTTCCTTCGGGGCCACGTCCGGAGCCGATACCCTCGTGGGCGTGTTCCTGGGTCTGGACGCGCTCGCCGGCGTGGGTCATCGGCTCGACCGGGTCGCGGCGTGACCGTCCACGCGCGAGTGTTTCGGAACAGCTATCGAGATTCCGTCGAGCTCATGCGGATCGCGGCCGAGCTCGAAGGTCTGGACGGGATCGCTCGTGCGGGTCTGGTCATGGCGACCCCGGCAAATCGCGAAGTGCTCGAGGAAGCGGGGCTGCTCGCCGACGCCGCACTCGACGCCGGACCGAATGATCTGGTCGTGGCCGTAGCTGCCGATGGCGACGGCCCCGCATCGCTGGCGCTCGAGCGAGCCGCGGAGCGGTTGTCCGGGGCGGATGAGGTCGGTACCACCGCGGCCGTGCGGACCTCGGGCCGCACCATTGCCGAGGGTGTGGCCGAGCTCGGTGGCGCCGACATCGTGCTCATCTCGACACCTGGTACCTATGCCACGGCCGAGGCGCTCAAGGCCCTGAAACGTGGCGTGAATGTCTTCCTGTTCAGCGATAACGTCCCGATCGAGGACGAGATCGAGCTCAAGAGCCTGGCTGTTGCCCGCGACCTGTTGCTGATGGGTCCCGACTGCGGGACGGCCATTCTCGATGGGGTGCCGCTCGGATTTGCCAACGCCGTTCGGCGTGGAGACATTGGCCTCATCGGCGCCTCCGGAACCGGACTGCAACAGGTGAGTTGTCTCATCGATCGGACCGGATCGGGTGTTTCGCAGGCCATCGGCGTGGGCGGCCGCGACCTGGACGCTCGGGTCGGCGGTGTCATGATGCTGGCAGCGCTGCGACGCCTGGATGCCGATCCGGGCACAAGGGTCATCGTGCTCATCTCCAAGCCACCGGCGGTCGAGGTCGCCGAGCGGGTCCTGCAGGTGGCCTCTTCGCTCAAGACCCCGGTCGTGGTCAACTTCCTGGGGGGCGATCCGGCGGCGGTCCGCGCAGTCGGGCTCACACCCGCGCAGACGTTCGAGGATGCGGCCAACGCGGCCGCTGCCCTGTCCCGAGGTGAACCGATCCCCGCAGCGTCCTCCGCCAGTCCCGGGCTGCTCGCCGCTGCGGCCGACGCGAGCGCCCGGCTCCAGCCGGGCCAGTGGCGGATCCGCGGACTCTTTGCCGGTGGATCCCTGTCCGGAGAGGCCAAGCTCATCCTGGGATCGATGCTCGGGTTCAAGGCTGCCAAGAGCCACGAGATCCTCGATCTGGGCGACGACGAATACACGGTCGGGCGGCCGCACCCGATGATCGATCCACGCCTGCGCAACGAGCACATCGCTGCGGCCGCCGACGATGTGGCAACCGCCGTGGTCCTCCTCGACGTCGTCCTCGGCTACGGCGCGAACGCCGATCCCGCGGGTGCCCTGGCACCGGCGATCCGCGACGCCCAGGATCGGGCGACTCGGGCGGGCCGGTCGCTGGCCGTGGTGGCGTCCGTGTGTGGCACGGAAGCTGATCCGCAGGGCCGATCGGCACAGGAGGCGATCCTGACCGCGGCGGGCGTGCTCCTTGCGCCGAGCAACGCGCAGGCGGCGGGCCTCGCCGCCTCGATCGCTGCGGCGGTGACCAGCGGCAGCGCCGCTCACCCAGATCCCACGGGCATTGGGGCGGTGCCTTGACAGCTCCAATCTCGATGTCCCGACTCTTCCCAGGCGAGGTCCGCGTCGTCAACGTCGGCCTGGCCATGTTCGCCGGCCCACCGGCCGAGCATGGTGCCTCGGTCGCCGCCCTGGACTGGCGCCCACCCGCGGAGGGCGACCGCGACGTTGGGCTGCTGCTCGCTCGGATCGAGGATGACCCGCACGATCCTGTCGGCAGCCGAGTCGCCGCCGCGAACGCAGAGGCCCTGGACCGGCTCCTCGCCGCGCGGCCCTTGCTCATGGACATTCGACCGGCGCGAGAGGCCCTGGGCCTGGCAAGCCGTCAGCTGCTCCACTCCGGGCCGCCGATCGCCTGGGCATGCATGTGCGGACCCATGCGTGGCGCGATCGTCGGCGCAATCCTGTTCGAGGGGTGGGCCACCGATACCGCCGATGCAGAGCGGCTCGCGGATTCCGGCGCGATCGAATTCGCGCCCTGCCACCAGTACGGAGCGGTCGGCCCGATGGCGGGCGTGATCAGCCCGTCGATGCCGGTCGTAGTCGTCGAGAACCAGGCCGGCGGTACACGCGCCCACGCGACGCTCAACGAGGGCCTTGGCAAGGTTCTCCGTTTCGGGGCCCACGACGCGTCTGTCCTGGAGCGACTGCGCTGGTTCCGCGACGTTCTCGGACCGGCGCTCTCGGCGGCGCTCCAGGTCTCGGGCCCGGTCGACCTGCGCAGCCTTACCGGGCAGGCGCTCCAGATGGGTGACGAGGGCCACAACCGTAATGTCGCTGCGACGTCTTTGTTCGTGCGGATGCTGGCACCCGCGATCGTGCGCACGGCCGATACGGCCACTGCCGCGAGCGTCCTCGACTTCCTGGGCGGCAACGACCACTTCTTCCTCAACCTGTCCATGGCGGCCTGCAAGTCCGCCCTGGACGCGGCGCACGGCATTGCCGATTCTTCGGTGGTGACGGCCATGTCGCGCAACGGCGTCGAGTTCGGAATCCGCCTGTCCGGCACCGGGGATCGCTGGTTCACCTCCCCGGTCGGGGTGCCCGACGGCCTGTACTTCCCGGGCTACGGCCCCGACGATGCCAACCCGGACCTCGGTGACAGCGCCATCACCGAGACCTTCGGGATCGGCGGGTTCGCCATGGCGGCCGCCCCGGCGATCGTTCGCTTCGTTGGCGGCACGACGGCGGATGCGCTCGAGTTCACCCGGCTGATGGGCCGCATCACCCTGGGACGAAACCCGGCCTACACGATGCCCTCGCTCGCGTTCGCCGGCACGCCCACGGGGATCGACGCGCGTCGCGTCGTGGATACGGGCATCGCCCCCGTGATCAACACCGGGATCGCCCACCGGCTGGCCGGGGTCGGCCAGATTGGAGCCGGCATCGCCAGGGCGCCCCTCGGCTGCTTCGCCGACGCCATCCGGGAACTGGCCACGAGCCTCGGCGTCACGACGTCGGACGCGAGCAATGGCCGCCCCATCACGCCCGGGACCGACGCCTGATGGAACGCCGAGCGGTGATCGCCATCGGTGGCAATGCCCTGATCCTGGAGGGCCAGCGAGGCACGATTGCCGAGCAGCGCGACAACGCCAGCGAAACGGCACGCCACATCGCGGACCTGGTGGCCAGTGGTTGGGGTGTCGTCGTCACCCATGGCAACGGCCCGCAAGTCGGCTTCATTCTGCTGCGCTCCGAGCTCATGCCGGAAGACGCGCCGGTTCCCAAGTTGAGCCTCGAAATGTCGGTCGCCGATTCGCAGGGCGGCATCGGGCACATCCTCGGTGAGGCGCTCCTCAACGAGCTGGCCGCGCGCGGCCTTCCAGACCGCGCCGTGTGCGTCCTGACGCACGTCGTGGTCGACGGGTCTGATCCAGCGTTCCAGCGCCCTACAAAACCCATCGGTCCGTTCTACGAGCGCGCGGAGGCCGAGACGCGCGCTGCGCAGGCCGGCTGGACGATCGTCGAGGACAGCGGCCGCGGGTACCGCCGGGTCGTGGCCTCACCGGAACCGCAGCGGATCGTTGAACTGCCCCAGATCCGAGCACTCGTTGACGCCGGTTTCGTCGTGCTCGCGGTCGGAGGTGGCGGGATCGCGGTCGTTGAGACAGCCCCGGGACAGTACCGTGGCGTTGAGGCGGTGATTGACAAGGACCGAGCGTCCGCGCTCCTGGCGGCCGATCTGAAGGTACCTCTCCTGATCCTCTCGACCGGGGTCGAGCGGGTCGCCATCCGGTTCCGTCAGCCGGATGAAGAGTGGCTGGAGCGGATGACCCGCTCGGAAGCGGCGGCCTACAACGCCGCGGGCGAGTTTCCCAAGGGCAGCATGGGTCCCAAGGTTGAGGCTGCCATCCGGTTCCTGGATCGCGGCGGAGAGGAGGTCCTGATCACGACGCCCGCAGCACTCAGCCGGGCCATTGCGGGAGAGACCGGTACGAGGGTCGTCCGCGACGAATAGGCGCATACCCAAGCCCGCAGCAGTCGAGCTGGAGATCGATGGCGGCGGGAGATGGCATCAAGGACTGCAGCACAGGAGGCATAAATGGTCAAGGTCAACGCCGAACCGTACGAATTCGAGTTCACGCTCCCGAAGACCGCCCTGGTGATGATCGATTGGCAGCGCGACTTCGTGTATCCGGGCGGCTTCGGGGAATCGCTCGGCAATGACACGTCAAAGCTGCTGAAGGCGGTGGGCCCCGCCCAGAAGGTCCTTGAGGCCTGCCGGACGGCCGGCATGTTCGTGGTTCATACGCGCGAGGGCCATCGTGCGGACCTGTCCGACCTGCCCAGGTCCAAGAAGGAGCGCGGCAACGCGCCGCTCAGAATCGGCGACAAGGGTTCCATGGGTCGCCTCCTTGTCCGGGGCGAGTACGGCCACGGGATCGTGGACGAGCTGGCGCCTATGGACGGGGAGCCCGTCATCGACAAGCCGGGCAAGGGGATGTTCTACGCCACGGACTCGGACACGGTCCTCCGGATGCGCGGGATCGAGAAGCTCGTGTTCACCGGCGTCACGACCGAAGTCTGCGTTCAGACGTCAGTGAGGGAGGCGAACGATCGAGGCTACGACGCGCTGGTGCTGGAAGACTGCGTGGGTTCGTATTTTCCCGAGTTCCAGCAAGCCGCCCTGGCGATGATCAAGGCCCAGGGAGGGATCTTCGGCTGGGTCGGCAACTCAACGGACTTCCTCGCTGCCGTAGAGACGGCAGGAGGGACATCAACCGACAAGGCTGGAGCGACGCGCTGAATCGCGCCGCCTGGCAGGGAGAGTGAGGACTCGAGATGCAAGGTTCAATGACCAACAAGCCGAGGCTTTGGGTGCCCGGAGATTGGAACGCTTTCTTCGGGCTCGGAACAAACGTCCTGCTGAACGTACTGGTGCTGGCAGGCCTGGCGCTGTACGTCGTACATATCCCGGCCGGGGACGTCTTCGGGCGGATTCTGCCGGCGCTGGGCATCGCGCTGCCGCTCGGCAACCTGTTCTATGCCTATCTGGCCTACAAGCTCTCCGCGCGAGAGGGTCGCGACGACGTCGCGGCAATGCCCTACGGCCCAAGCGTCCCGCATTACTTCTTCGTCACGTTCGTGATCATGCTGCCGGTCTACCTGAAGACCAACGACGCCCTTCAGGCCTGGCAGGCCGGCCTCCTGTGGGCCCTGTTCATCGGCGTCATCGTCATCATCGGTGCGTTCATCGGGCCAACGATCCGGCGGTTCACGCCGCGCGCTGCGATGCTCGGCACCCTCGCCGGCATCTCCATCGCGTTCATCGCGATGCGCCCGGCCTTCCAGATGATGGAGGCGCCCTGGATCGCCTTTGCGACCCTCTCGATCATCCTGCTGTCCTGGACGGCCGGCGTCCGACTACCCTTCGGCATTCCCGGTGGGCTCGCCGCGGTCATCGTCGGCACGGTCATCGGTTGGGTCTCCTACAGCGTCTTTGGCTGGCAGGGCCTCGATCCCCAGGCGGTCAATGACTCGTTTGCCCAGATCGGCCTCCAGATTCCCAGTTTCGCGGCCGACTTCCTGTCTAACCTGAGTGACGTCTTCCCGCTGCTGGCGACGGCCATTCCACTTGGTATCTACAACTTCACCGAGGGGATGAACAACGTCGAAAGCGCGGCGGCGGCCGGAGACAACTACAACCTCCGCCACATTCTGCTGGCCGACGGGATCGGCGCCGTGGTCGGCTCGTTCCTCGGCAGCCCCTTCCCGCCGGCCGTGTACATCGGCCACCCGGGCTGGAAGGCGGTCGGCGGTCGGATCGGCTATTCGCTGGCGACCGGCGTCGTCATCGGGCTGATCTGCTTCCTGGGCCTCGGAGCCCTGTTTCTGGCGGTCATCCCGATTCAGGCCCTGGTTCCGATCCTGTTGTTCATCGGCCTGGTCATCGGCGCACAGGCGTTCCAGTCGACCCCGGCGCGTCACGCTCCGGCTGTCATCCTTGCGCTTCTCCCCACGATCGCGTCGTGGGCGCAGGGCCAGATCGACAATGCCCTGGCCACGGCGGGCACGAATGCCTCGGCGGTCGGGTTCGATGCGCTCGCCGGCAACGGTGTGATCTACAACGGCATGGCGATCTTCGGAGCCGGCGCGGTGCTGGCAGGCCTGCTCCTCGGGGCCATCGCCGTGTTCGTCATCGACAAGCAGTACAGCCGGGCGATCGTCTTCTCACTGATCGCCGCCGTTCTGGCAGCGATCGGCCTGATCCACGATCCGGCCGGCTTGATCTTCGACCCGGTGGCTGGCTCCTTCCGGGCGCCCAACGAGGTCTGGATCGGCTACGTCGCCGGTGCCATCGTCATCGCGATCGTCGCCTGGGGCGAGAAGCAGCTGTCCATGAAGAGCCTGACCGATGCCCTGATGACCCCACCGGAGCCGGATCCGGAATCCAGCGCGGGCTGATCTGGTCCGTCGTCATGTTCGCGGGCGGCTTCCTCCGGGAGTCGCCCGCGAATCTTTTCACCAACAGGAGGTGCCGGTGTCCACGCTGCTCTTCGTCAACGGCACGCTGATGCGCGGCCTGAAGCTCAACGCGAACCTCGAGGGGGCCACCTTTCTCGGCGCGTTTCTGACCGCACCGAAGTATCGGATCTTCTCGATCAATGACATCCATCCGGGCATGTTCGAGGTCGAGACCGGCGGAATTTCGGTGCCGGGCGAGCTGTATGACCTTCCCGACGAAGTATGGGAAAAGGTCGAAGCCGGCGAGCCACCAAACCTGTACCGAGGACCCGTGGAACTCGAGGACGGCCGGGTCGTCCCGGGCATCTTGTTTCCGCGAGACGTCATCGAAGCCGCGGGGCACCGCGAGATCACCTCATTCGGCGGCTGGCGGGAGTACTGGGCCGCACGAGAAGCCGGGGCAGCCTGAGCGCATCAACGGCGGTCAGCCGGTCGTCGAGCCGCAGGTCGATCTCATCCGTGGGGCGTATCGTCGGCACCGGTCCCCGTCGACGGTAACAATTGCCCGCGCGAACCGTCTAGTACGATCATCGACAGCCCAAGCGTTTGCGCCCGAAGAGGACAACAGTGAACGGGTCCGCCAGGTCCCGGCGTCCCACGCGCCCCCAGGTCGCCCTGGCCGCCGCGCTCGTGACGATTGCGATGATCGCGGGGCTGTCGGTCGGGCCGAGCGTTCTCGACCCACCCAGCGCCTCGCCCGGCGTTAGTGCGTCGCCCGCCGACCCGTCGCCGGGGCCCACCGAACACGCCGCATGGGCCGAGCTGACGCTCACGCCACTCGTGCGCGTCGCGTCTCTTGAGCCCACCAGGTTGGGTCCCTCGGGCGTGGCCCCGGACACCGCGTTCACGCTCACCAGCCTGACCGGAGAGGCGCCGACAGCCCTCGCGGCCCGGCTCGAGGTATCCCCATCGGTGGCGCTGACCGTAAAGACCACGACGCAGTCGTCGGTCGTGCTCAGCCCGGCGGCCCTGGAAGAAAACCGCCTCTACCGCTTCACCCTGCGTGCGCCCGACGGCTCGATAGCCGGCTCATGGGCGTACCGGGTCCAGGGACCGGTCAGCGTTCTCAGCACGATCCCGGGCCATGCCACGAGCGGAGTACCCCTCAATACCGGCATCGAGGTGACCTTCAACCAGGAAGGGGTCGCCGACATGGCCGACCACTTCTCGATATCGCCGGCCGTCACCGGCCGATTTGAGCGGCACGGTCCGACCCAGGTATTCGTGCCCAATGGCCTCGAGCCTGGGACGCTATACACGGTCGCGATCAGGGCGGGCCTCGCCCGGACGGACGCAGATTCTGCCCTCCCCGCGGACGTCGTGTTCGCCTTCGAGACACAGGGTGCGGTGGACCTCTTCCGCACCTTGTACTTCGCCCGGGAGGTCATCGAGTCGAGTCCCACCGAGCGGCCCGTCATGGCGGTCATCGCGCCG
>JBKKBB010000208.1:0-3948 GCA_046714395.1 Candidatus Limnocylindrales bacterium
GTTCTCCCATCCGGAGGTCGCACTCTTGCGCGCCCGTCACGAGTGCGACAAGAATCGGGGCCGTGCCGGGCTCCGATAGGTCACGGCGCTGGCCACTGGACAATGTCGCGACGCAACAGCATCGAAAGGTTGACTGCTGGTCATGGAACCCTGAGACCTGGGGATGGGGAGCACCTGCACAGACCCCGGCGATCAGTCGCCGCTCGTTGCCGGGCCCGGAAGGCCCATGGTATAGTCCCGCGGCGGCCGGAGGCTTCAGCGCTGCCGTGTCCGTCGTAACAACTGCTGTACTCCGGAGGAGTCACCATCAGCCGAGATCTGCGCATCAACCAGATGATCCGAATCCCACAGGTCAGGGTCATCGACGAAGAGGGTAATCAGTTGGGCGTCATGCCGACCCCCAAAGCTCTCGAAATGGCGCAGGATCGCGGCCTGGACCTCGTCGAGGTCGCTCCGATGGCGGCACCACCGGTCACAAAATTCCTGGACTTCGGTCAGTACAAGTACGATTTGACCAAGAAGGAAAAGGAAGCCAAACGCCGACAGCGGTCGGTAACATTCAAGGAAGTTCGCCTTTCTCCAAAGATCGGCATCGGCGACTTTGAGACAAAGGTCCACCGAGCGACCGAGTTTCTCGAGGACGGCGATCGGATCAAGGTGACGGTCAGGTTCAGGGGTCGTGAGCTCACGCACCCGGAACTCGGGCGAAACCTGCTCATAAAGTTCACGGACCTGGTCAAGGATCACGGGGTCGCAGAGCGCACGCCAGTTCTGGAAGGCAAGTCGATGTTCATCACGATGGCATCGACCCACAAGCCCAAGGGGATGGACGCGCCGGCGAAGCCGGGTCGATCCACCGACGATGGGGCTCCGGCCCCGGATGCGGCGTCGACCGCGGCATTGCCGAAGGCGGCCTCGCCGATGGTGCCGAAACCGGCCCCGCCCGCGGCGCGGAAACCGGCTCCGGCTGCAAAGCCGACAACAGTGGCCAGCGGGCCAACGGAACCAGCGGCCGCAGCGCCGACCATACCGGCCCCTGAGCCGGCAACGACGGGAGAGTGACGGCACCGTGCCGAAGATGAAGAGCCACAAGGCCGCCCAGAAGCGCATCAGCGTGACTGGCAGCGGCAAAGTGATCCGGGTCAACGCCTGGCGCGGCCATCACCTCGAGATCAAGTCGTCCCGTCGGACCCGGCGCTACGCCGGGAAGTCCGTCATGACCGCCGTCCATGCGAAGCAGGTCAGGCGCCTGCTCCCGTACCTCTAGGAGCACGACCACCTCATGGCTCGAGTCAAGCGGGGCGTCACCGCCCACAAGCGGCACAAGCGCCTCCTCAATGCGGCCGAGGGCCGGAAGGGAACGCGCTCGCGCCTGATCAAGCCAGCGCGCGAAGCGCTCCTCCACGCCCTTGCCTACGCGACTCGTGACCGAAAGCAGCGGAAGCGCGACTTTCGGGAGCTGTGGATCATTCGGATCAACGCGGCGGTCCGGCTCAACGGGATGGCCTACGGCCGGTTCATCGCCGGCCTGAAGACAGCCAACGTGGACCTCGATCGAAAGATCCTGGCGGACCTCGCCGTGCGGGATGCCGCGACGTTCGGACGGATTGTCGAGGTCGCCAAGGGCGCCTGAGCACTGGATGCGGCCAACTCCTGCACGGCCCTCGACGTCAGCGACGCTCGAGGGCTCGTGATTCCCGGCCGCTGACGCACTACCATCAGTTGACCTGACGAAGTATCCGGAGCCGAGCCCGACCGTGGATTTCGCCGATCTCAACCGCGACCTCGAGGCACTGCGCCAGCGCGCGGTTGCCGCGACTGCCGCAGCGACGACCACGCTGGAGCTCGAGACCCTCGAGATCGACGTGCTGGGCAAGAAGGGCGCCTTGACGGCTGTCCTTCGAGGCATCGGGGCCCTGCCGGTTGACGATCGGCCCCGGGTTGGGGCCGTCGCAAACGCCGTCCGCGGCGCAATCGAGGGGGCCCTCGCGTCGCGTCGCGCCAGCCTCGGGACCTCTGAGCTTTCCGAGCGCCTGTTGCGCGAACGAGTCGACGTCACCACGCCCGGGCGCCCCCTCCGGCGCGGATCGCTGCACCCGAGCATCGAGGCGATGTCCCAGATCGCGGACATCTTCGGCCAGTTCGGGTTCGTGGTGCATGAGAGCCAGGAGATCGAGGACGACCTGACCAACTTCCAGATGCTGAACATCCCGCCGGATCATCCGGCCCGTGACCTGTGGGACACGCTCTACGTGGACCTGCCGGGGCATCTGCTGCGCACGCACACGTCCCCAGGCCAGATCCGCGTGATGCAGACCATGAAGCCGCCGATCCGCGCGCTCCTGCCGGGGCGCTGTTTCCGTTACGAATCCGTGGACGCGTCTCACGGTTTTGAGTTCTTCCAGGTCGAGGGCCTGATGGTCGACGAGGGGACGACCCTCGCCGATATGAAGGGCCTCCTCGACCAGTTCGCCCAGGCCATGTTCGGCGCCGGCAAGCGGACGCGATTTCGGCCGGGCTACTACCCGTTCACCGAGCCATCGGTCGCGTTCGATGTCGAGTGCCTGGTCTGCGGGGGTCCCGGCTGTGCGGCCTGTGGCCGTACCGGCTGGATGACCATCCTCGGCGCCGGGATGGTCCATCCGGTCGTGCTCCAGTACGGCGGCCTGGATCCCGAGCGGTACCAGGGATTCGCCTTCGGGATGGGCCCGGAGCGGATCTCCATGCTCAAACACGGGATCACGGATCTGCGCCTGTTCCTGGAGAACGACATCCGATTCCTGGAGCCGTTCAAGTGAAGGCACCGCTGTCCTGGCTCGCCGAATTCGTGGACATCGACCTCGCAGCCGAGGCGCTCGCGGAGCGACTCACGCTCCTGGGCATGGAGGTTCGCGGAATCGAGCATCGCGGGAGCGACTGGGAACACGTCGTGGTCGGCGAGCTCCTGTCCGTCGAGAAGCATCCTCGTGCCGACCGTCTGTCGCTGACCACGGTCGGCATCGGCTCGGGAGCCCCGCTCCAGATCGTGTGCGGGGCCACCAACATCGCCGTCGGCCAGCGAATCCCGGTCGCGCTTCCCGGCGCGGTCCTGCCGGGCCGTCGACGGATCGAGCGGACCGAGAAGATGGGCGTGGTCAGCAACGGCATGCTCTGTTCCGGAGACGAGCTCAAGCTGACTGCTGACGCCGACGGAATCCTGGTTCTCGATCCGGGGACGCCGCTCGGGGTCCCGCTGGCGGGGCTCTACGGCGACTTCGTGTTTGACATCGACGTGAAGCCGAACCGTGGCGACGCCCTGTCGATCCTGGGACTCGCCCGGGAGATTGCCGCGATCACGGGCAGGCCGGTCCATTCGCCCGACGTCGAGGTCATCGAAGGCGGGCCTGGAGTCGCGGAGCGCCTGTCGATCGGCGTTGAAGACGCGCGCCTGTGCCCGCGGTTCGTTGCGCGCTGGGTGAGTGGCGTCCGCGTCGGGCCCTCCCCGGACCGCATCCAGATGCGATTGCTGGCCGCCGGCATTCGTCCGATCAGCAACGTCGTTGACGCCAGCAACTACGTGATGCTCGAGCTTGGCAAGCCGATCCACACGTTCGATGCCGCGGCCGTCCGGAATGGCCGCATCGAGGTCCGGGTCGCCCGGCCGGGTGAGCGCCTGGTCACGCTCGATCACATCGAGCGCATTCTCGACACCGAGACCCTGCTCATCGCGGACCCGGATGGACCGTTAGCGATCGCGGGCGTCATGGGCGGGGCTGGATCCGAGGTCTCCGAGGGAACCACGGACGTGGTCATCGAATCGGCCATCTTCGATCCGATCAGCATTCGACGGACCGCATTTCTGCACGCCCTGCGCTCGGAGGCGAGCCTCCGGTTCGAGAAGGGTCAGGAGTGGCGTCTGGCCCGGGTCGGCGCGGACCGAACGGCCCAACTGATCACCGCCTGGGCCGG
>JBKKBB010000209.1:0-12206 GCA_046714395.1 Candidatus Limnocylindrales bacterium
CCTCGAACTCGGCGTACCGGGTCGAGGTGGCCGTGGCCGTGACGAGCATCAGGGTCAGGATGCCCTCATCTGCTCGCGGTGCAGCACGGCCCGGGCCGCGGCCAACCGGGCCACCGGCACCCGGAAGGGCGAGCAGCTCACGTAATCCAGGCCCACATCGTGGAAGAAGGCGATGGACTCGGGGTCACCACCGTGCTCGCCGCAGATGCCCAGCTCGATGTCCGGTCGCGCCTTGCGACCCTTCTCGACGGCGATGCGCATCAGCTGGCCCACGCCGTCTCGATCGAGGGTCTGGAACGGGTTGACGGGCAGGATCTTGTCCTCGACGTACTTGAGCAGGAAGCCGCCCTCGGCGTCGTCCCGGCTGTAGCCGAACGTCATCTGGGTGAGGTCGTTGGTGCCAAAGCTGAAGAAGTCGGCCTCGCGGGCGATCTCGTCTGCGGTCAGGGCGCCGCGCGGCACCTCGATCATCGTGCCGAACTTGTAGTTCACGTCGATGTTGCCGGCCGCGGCGCGCACGGCGTCGGCTTCGGCCTCCAGCAGCCGCCGGGTGGCCGACAGCTCGTTCACGTGCCCGACGAGCGGGATCATGATCTTGGCGATCGGATTGCCGCCGGCCTTCGACCGCGCGATCTCCGCGTTGAGGATGGCCCGGGTCTGGACCTTGACGAAGTCGGGAATCATCAGGCCCAGGCGACAGCCGCGTAGCCCCAGCATGGGGTTCTGCTCGTGGAGGGACTTGATCGTCGCCAGGAGCTCCCGGTCTTCTTCGCTGGCAGCATCGCCGGCCTTGGTGACCTTCACCAGCTGCTCCTCGAAGTTCGGGAGGAACTCGTGGAGCGGCGGATCAATCAGGCGGATCACGACCGGCAGGCCATCCATCGCCTCGAAGATCCCCTCGAAGTCACCCTGCTGAAGCACTTCGAGCTTGGCCATCGCGGCGTCGAAGGTCGTGACCGCGTCCTGCTCGTCCGCGCCGAGCGCCTCCCCGGCGGCGAGCCTGGCCTTGGCCCGCGTCGCCCGGTTGGCGACGAGGATCGCTCCGCGCACGATGTCGAGGCGGTCGCCTTCACGGAACATGTGCTCCGTTCGACACAGCCCGATCCCCTGGGCGCCATAGCGGCGGGCCTGGGCGGCCTCTTCCGGCTTGTCGGCGTTGGTCCAGACCTCCATGCGCCGGAACGCATCCGCCCAACCGAGGATCGCCTGGAGTTCCGGCTGGTCCTCGAACCGGGCCGAGACGGTCGGGAGCGCGCCGAGGAACAGGTCTCCGGTGCTCCCGTCGAGGCTCACCCAGTCCCCTTCCTTGAAGTCGATCCCGGTCACCCCGCAATGGGCAGCTTTGGCGCTGTAGTCCACCACGAGGTCCGCGGATCCGGCCACGCAGGGCTTGCCGATCTGGCGCGCCACGACCGCGGCGTGCGAGGTTGCGCCACCTCGCGCGGTGATGATCCCCTCCGCGACGGCCATCCCGTGGAAGTCGTCCGGCGAGGTTTCAATCCGGACGAGGACGACCTTCTCTCCTCGTGCGACCCAGGCCACGGCGACGTCGGCATCGAAGACGGCCCTGCCGACGGCGGCGCCCGGTGAGGCGTTGAGTCCCTTGACGATCCTCGTGGCACCGGCCCGGGCCTTCGGGTCGAACTGGTCGCGAAGGAGCTGGTCGACCATGGCCGGCTCGATCCGCCCGATCGCCTCCTCCTTGGAGATGATCCCTTCCGCGACCATGTCCACCGCGATCTTCACGGCGGCCGCGGCGGTTCGCTTGGCGGATCGCGTCTGGAGCATGTACAGGTGCCCGCGCTCGATGGTGAATTCGAGGTCCTGTACGTCGCGGTAGTGGGCCTCGAGTCGAGCCGCGATCGCCTGGAACTCGTCGTAGACGGCCGGCATCACGTCGCGCATCTGGGCGATCGGCTGTGGTGTGCGAATCCCGGCGACGACGTCCTCGCCCTGGGCATTGGTCAGGTACTCCCCAAACAGTGCGCTCGCACCCGTATTCGGGTCGCGGGTGAAGGCGACCCCCGTCCCGGAATCGTCGCCCATGTTGCCGAAGACCATGGTCTGGACGTTGACGGCGGTGCCGAGATCGTGGGCGATCTTGTTGTAGTCCCGATAGTCACGGGCCCGCTTGCCGAACCAGGACGCGAAGACCGCCTTGATCGCGAGGTCGAGCTGCTCGTGGGCGTCGTCCGGAAAGTCACGGCCGGTGACCTCGCGGACGATTCCCTTGAACTCAACGGCCAGCTCGTGAAGATCTGCGGCGGTCAGGTCCGTGTCCAGGCTCGCACCGCGAGCCTGCTTCTTGGCGTCGAGGGCATGGTCGAACCGCTCGCCCGGAACGTCCATCACGATCCGGCCGAACATCTGGATGAACCGTCGATAGGCGTCCCGGCCGAAGCGCTCGTTGCCGGTCAAGGCAACGAGACCCTGGAGCGTACCTTCGCTGAGGCCGAGATTGAGCACCGTGTCCATCATTCCGGGCATCGAGAATCGCGCACCTGAGCGGACTGAAACCAGAAGCGGGTTCTGGCGGTCACCGAACCCCTTGCCTGTTCGGGCTTCGACCTCGCGGATCGCCTCGAGGACGTCTTCCCACAGACCAGCCGGAAGCTGCTCGCCGGCGGCGAAGTAGTCGTTGCACGCCTCCGTGGTGATCGTGAATCCAGGAGGAACCGGCAGGCCGGCACTGGTCATCTCCGCGAGACCGGCACCCTTCCCGCCGAGCAGGTCGCGCATGGTGGCGTTACCCTCGGCCGAACCGGCACCCCAGGCAAAGATGTAGCGCTTGGCGGCGCGGTGGGCTCGGTCGGTTCGGGGTGCGGTCGGCATGTCGGCGGGGCTCCTGGTGGCGGTCCGGGGCGGCTACGCCCGCGAGTCGGCTGGATTCACGGTCAATTGTACCGGCCGACCTGGTTCTGGCCGCGGGCCGGGCGGGTTGCCCTGCGACCCCGTACGGCACGCGGGTACCATCCCACGAACAGGGACGCATCGAGGACCACATCCATGACGGAACTGGACGTCCGGAGCATCGCGCCCGAGGACGATCGCTACAACGCGACGCTCGTACGTCGGCGGGACGAAACGGACTCGTTGGCCTATGTGTCTGTGAAGTTCGACGGCCCGCCGGTGCCATTCGAATCCGGCCAGTACATGACGATCGGGGTGATGGCGGACGGACGCCTCGTGCAACGACCGTACTCGGTGGCTTCCGACCCTGCGGTCGCCGACACAGACGGGTACGAGCTCTATGTTCGCCTCGTCAACGGCGGGCAGTTCACGCCCCTGCTCTGGCGACTTCCGGTCGGCCACCGGATGCGCATGATCGGCCCGAAGGGCAAATTCACGCTCCTCCCGGACGACGACCGGACCCATCTGTTCATCTCCTCGGGGACCGGCAATGCGCCGTTCGTGTCGATGATTCGGCGGCTGCTCCGTGAAGGGCAGCCGCGACGAGCCGTGTTCCTGAACGGGGTGTCATACCAGCACGAACTCGGGTACCGGGCGCTCGTCGAAGGCTGGGCAGCCGAGGGCACCTACCCAGTGACCTATGTGCCGACGGTCTCGCGGCGATCATCCCCCGAGAACGCGGGCTGGGCAGGTCGATGGGGCCGGGTCGAGACAATCGTCGGGCCGGTCTGCGACGAGCTCGGGCTGACACCCGATACCACGATTGCGTACATCTGCGGCAATCCGGACATGATCCTGTCCGCGGAGCAGACGCTCCTGGAACGGGGGTTCCCCGAGGAACAGGTCAAGACCGAGCTCTACTGGCCCAAGGGCAAGGAACCGCGCGGCGCTGCGGAGTAGCCGCGGCTGAGTAGCCCGAGGGCGAGGGCTCACGCCCGGTCCAGGTCATAGGCGGGCGAGCAGGATGGATTGCCCCCAGAGGGTGTGGCGGCTCTCAACCCCGGGCGGCGTCCATCCGATCGAGGATCGCGTGCTTGAGGCCCTGCACCGGGATGCGCTCCTGCGCCATCGAGTCGCGATCGCGCACGGTCACGGCCAGATCCTCGAGCGTATCCACGTCGACCGTCACGCACCATGGTGTGCCGATCTCGTCCTGGCGCCGGTAGAGCTTGCCGATCGCCGCCGAGTCGTCGTAGACGGCCATCATGTCGCGCTTGAGGTCGGCCAGGATCCGGTGGCAGAGCTCCACGATCTCGGGTCGCTTCTTGAGGAGCGGAAGGACTGCCACCTTGTACGGAGCGAGGTCCGGATGGAGGGCCAGCGACACGCGCCGCTCTCCCCGAACCTCCTCTTCCCGATACGAATCGATCAGGAACGTGAACGCGGCCCGGTCCGCCCCGGCCGCTGTTTCTACGACCCACGGGATGAATTTCTCCTCGGTCGCCGGGTCGAAATACTCGAGGTTCTCACCGGACGCTTCCGCGTGGCGAGAGAGGTCGAAGTCCCCCCGGTTGTGGACGCCCTCGAGTTCCTTCCAGCCGAACGGGAAGCGGTATTCGACGTCCACGGCCTTCTTGGCGTAGTGCGCCAGCTCGTCCGCTGCGTGCTCGCGGAGACGGAGGCGCTCCGGAGCGACGCCGTACTGCTCGTACCAGGCCTTGCGGCGCGGCAGCCAGTCCTCGAACGCCGCAGACGCCGCGTCGCCGGGACGGACGAAGTACTGCATCTCCATCTGCTCGAATTCACGCATCCGGAAGACGAAGTTGCCCGGGCTGATCTCGTTCCGGAAGCTCTTTCCGATCTGGGCGATCCCGAACGGCACCTTTTTCCGGCTCGACTGCTGCACGTTCTTGAAGTTGACGTAACTTCCCTGGGCGGTCTCGGGTCGAAAGTAGACGACCGAGGCCTCGTCCTGGACGGGACCCATGTAGGTCTGGAACATGAGGTTGAACCGGCGCGGCGCCGAGAGCGGTCCTCCGTCGTTCGGGCAGACGAGTTTGTAGCGCTCGATGACGGTTGGGTCCGTGAGATCCGTCACTGTCAGCGCGTCGGCACCCGGCAGCTCGTCAAGACGAAAGCGACGCCGGCAAGTGGCGCACTCGACGAGCGGGTCGCTGAACGAGCCCACGTGGCCGGACGTCACCCAGACCTGCGGATGCATCAGGATCCCGGTATCGAGGCCAACGATGTCGTTGCGCTCCTGGACCATGGCCCGCCACCAGGCCCGCTTGACGTTGTTCTTGAGTTCGACGCCAAGGGGTCCGTAGTCCCAGACGGCATTGATGCCGCCGTAGATCTCTGAACTCGGGAACACGAAGCCGCGTCGCTTGGACAGGCTGACAATCGTGTCGAGGTCCGGCACCGCGGCCGTGACCTCGTTCGGATCGTGCACGGGGTAGTCGGTCACGGGGTGCTCCTGGGGGCGGCCGGCCGTGGCAGGGACGGTCGCGGGAAGGGTGTCAGTGCCGCGATGCTAGCAGACGCGCCATCGGAGACCGTCCTATCCGCCAAACCCGACCACCCTCGTCGGGACGACTCGAATGGGCATGCTGTAGGTCTGCGCCATCGTCGCCGGACCCCCGAGGTCGGCATCGATCCAGGCGCCGTACTTCTCCAGATACGGCCCATTGTCCGGAGGAAGCGGATAGTCGGGGTCGATCCTGGCATCCCCTTCGATGACCAGCACGTCGCCGCCCCTTGGAGTTGCATCCAGGTGGAACGAAACCTTCGGGTTCGCCTCGATGTTCGCGTTCCGGCGGGCTCGATGGTCGCCATAGAAGAGCAGCTCGCCGTCTGTCCAGAGGAACCAGATCGGCATCGTCTGGGGCTGGCCCCCTGGCGTCATCGTGGTCAGCCAGCCGATCTTCTCGTCGCGCAGGCGGCCCAGCGCCTGGGCGCCCCAGGTCGTGTCGGGATCCAGGATCATCGCGCCACCACCTCATGGCCGACCTGCCGGCCCGCCCGCACCTCGTCGAGAAACGCCAGGGAGCGGGGCGACCGATCCAGCGTGTACGCGAGGAAGGCGCGCATCGCGGCCTCGACCTCCGCTTCGACTTCCGGTCTGACCCGAAGTGCGGCGATCGCCTCGACGTCCATGCGCTGGTAGGCCTTCAGCACCTTCAGGGCCTCGAGGGAAAGTCCGGCGACGCCTTGCGGCGGCCCTGGGCAGCGTTCGCACAAGACCCCGCCAAGCGGCGGGACCCAGCGAAACTGTTCGTCGGCCCCGAGGAGACGGCTGCACTCAACGCAAAGGTCCACTTCCGGACGGAGCCCGAGCTCATCGGCGAGGTGCATCTCGAACCAGCGCGCAACGCGACCCGGCGCCATGCCGTTGTCCAGCAGCTCGTAGCCGCGCTTCAGGAGCAAATACACGGACTCCGCGACGTGGCGCTCTTCCTGGGTCCTGTCGGCCAGCTCGGCCAGGTAGGACGCCGTACCAAAGGAGACGAGATCGTCGCGGAGGTTGAGCCAGGGGTGGATGACCTCGACCTGCGTCACGACATCAAAGGTGCGGCCACGAGCCAGGGCCAGTTTGAGTTCGGCGAAGGGCTCCAGGCTGCCGCCGATCCGGGATGTCGGCCGCCGGATCCCCTTGGCGATCGCCTTGATCTTTCCCGACAGCGGCGTCAGGAGCATCAGGATGCGGTCCGCCTCGCCGTAATCAAACCGGGTGAGGACAATGGCTTCGGTGGCGTAACGACGGGGTGCGGGCACATCCGGAAGGTACCACCACCCGCGGCCGGCAGGCCGATCGTCTGTCTTGCAACAGGCTACTCAGACCGCGCACGTTTGTGGCCCGACGGCTACACTCGGGCCAGGATGTCCACCGCAGCCAACGAGCTCGATCTCGGCCAACTGATCGCGGACACCGAAGAAGAGATTCTTCGCCTCGTGCGGGATCACGACCCGACCACGACCGGCGTCTACGAGCAGTGCCGCTACCACCTCGGCCTGGACGGGACGGCCGGGCTGTCGGGCAAGCGCATGCGTCCGCTCCTGGGCCTGCTGGCCTACGCCTCGATCACCGGTGACCATCGGGCCGCGCTGCCGGGCGCCGCGGCCGTCGAACTCGGACACAACTTCAGTCTTGTGCACGACGACATCGAGGACGGAGACAGCGAGCGACGCCATCGGCCGACGTTGTGGAGCCTGCACGGCATCCCGCAGGCGATCAATACCGGCGACATGCTGTTCAGCCTGAGCCGGGTGGCCCTCCACCGCCTGACCGACCTCGGTTTCAGTGATCGCAAGGTCCTGCGCCTGATGCGCCTGTACGACGAGACGTGTGTGGCGCTGTGCGAAGGGCAACACATCGATATCACGTCGGGCGAGGCGGATGAGGTCATGTCCGTCGCCCTCTACTTCGACATGATCGGGCGCAAGACGGCCGCGCTCATCGCCGCGTCAATCGAGGCCGGTGCCATTCTCGCCACCGATGACGAGCGGGTGATCGACCATTACCGCGCCTTCGGCTGGGACCTCGGGCTGGCCTTCCAACTAAATGACGACCTCCTTGGGATCTGGGGCGACGAGCACACGACGGGCAAGGAGCCGACCGATCTGGTGAGGCGCAAGAAGACGCTGCCGGTCATCTATGCCTTCGAGCACGCCACACCGGCCGATCACGCCCGCCTGACGACGCTGTATGCGGATCACGACGCCTCGACGGCGGACGTGCCCGAGATCATGGAGATTCTCGAGCGCACCGGCGCCAACCAGTACGCCCGCGATCAGGCTCGCCTCCATCGCGATCGAGCCCTGGCCCAGCTCGACGCGGCAGGCGTCGTGCTTCCGGATGCGCGCGCACGCCTCCAGGAAATCGTCATGCGCGTGATCGACGCCTAGGTCTCTTCCCACAGCTGGGCGAGCCGGGCCCCGACACCGACGGGTACGCTGCCGCGTCGTCAGCCGTCTTGGTCGCCCTCGGGCGAGTGGTGGCTAATCCTTCGATCGACCAGAACCTTGCCGACCCTTCGGCCGGTGGTCGTCTCGACGGTGAGCGTCAGTCCGTCCACCACGATCTGGTCCCCGGGCTTCGGTACACCGCCGATTCGGTGGTACAGCAGTCCGCCCACCGTGTCGTATTCCTCTTCGTCCTCGAATTTGAGATCGATGTCGAAGACCTCGCCGAGTTCGTCGACATCGGCGCGACCATCGACACGGGCCTGGCTGTCGGAGAGCTTGACGACCATCGGCTCCTCGACGTCGTACTCATCCTGGATCTCACCCACGATCTCCTCGAGGAGATCTTCGATCGTCACGATGCCGGCCGTCCCGCCGTACTCGTCGAGCACGATCGCGATGTGGACCTTGCGACGCTGGAGTTCGTGGAGCAGGTCGTCGATGGTCATCGACTCTGGCACGAGGACGGGGGGTCTGAGAAGCGTCCGGAGCGCCGGACGGGGCGCCGCGTCGGCCCTGAGGTAGGGCAGGAGATCCTTTGCGTACAGGATCCCCACGACCTCGTCGAGCGAGTTCTCGTAGGCGGGAATTCGAGAGTGACCTTCCTCGATCACGATGTCGATGGCCTCCTCAAACGAGGCATCGGCGCGAAGGCCCGTGATCGAGACGCGCGGAACCATGACCTCGTGGACGCGTCGGCCCCCGAGTTCGATGACCGCGTTGATCATCTGCTCCTCCTCGGCCTCGAGCACACCCTGCTGGCCACCACGCTCGATGATCAGGCGCAGCTCTTCTGCCGTGATCGCCGCCTCGGACGACACCTCAGAGCCGAGGATGCGGGTGATCGCCCGGGTCACCCAGGTGAGGACGGCGACGACCGGACCAAAGATCCGGGCCAGAAAATCGATCGGCCGCGACAGGGCCAACGCGTAGCGCTCCGGATTCGCCAGGGCGAGGGATTTGGGAACCAGTTCCGCGAACACGATCGTGAACAGGGCGAGGATGATCGTCACGATGACCAGCGCGACGATGGCGGCCGTCTCCTCGGGCACCGAGGCCCCCTCGAGCAGGCGCTGCAAGCCGGATACCAGGCTCAGGGCGGCGAACGCGGAGGCGAAGAATCCGATGAAGGTCAGGCCAAGTTGCGACACCGCCAGGAAGCGGCCCGGATCGTCCAGCAGCCGGCGGACTCGCCCAGCACTGCGGTTACCTTCCTCGACCAGCTGATCGATGCGGCTTCGGCGGATCGATACGAGGGCGATCTCGGCCGCGACGAAGAAGGCCTCGAGCAGGGTGAGCCCGATCAGGAACAGGATCTCCGGGATCGGGCTGCTCATGGGGCCTCGTCGGGCTCGGCAGGCGGGACGCGTGGCTCGCGGATCCTGGCCGGCACGCCGAGTGCCAGCTTTCCAGGCGGGACGGACTTCGTGACGACCGCCCCGGCGCCGGTCCTGGCACCATCGCCAATCTCGACCGGAGCTACGAGCATCGTGTCGACGCCCAGAAACGCGTCCTTGCCGACGACCGTCCGGTTCTTGCGTCGTCCGTCCCAGTTGGCGGTGATCGTGCCGGCGCCGACGTTGGTCCGATCGCCGATATCCGCGTCGCCCAGGTAGCTGACATGGTGCTGTTTGACACCTGCTCCGAGGCGCGAGTTCTTGACCTCGGCGAAATTGCCGATCTCCGCGCCGAGGCCAACGTGACTGCCGGCGCGAAGGTGGCTGTACGGGCCGATCGAGGCGCCGGCCTCGACCGTCGACCGTTCGACGACGCTCGCCCAGACGCGGCAATCCTGGCCGATGGCCGAATCGATGATCGTGCTGTCCGGCCCGATGACGCTGCCCTGGGCAATGGTCGTGGCGCCCCGCAGGATCACGTTCGGCTCGATGACGACATCGGCGGCCAGCTCCACGCTCCAGTCGAGATAGACCGTGGATGGGTCGCGCATCGTGACCCCGGCGCGCATGTGGGCTTCGTTCATCCGGACACGGAGCGCCCACTCGGCCTGGGCCAGCTGCGCCCGATCGTTGATCCCGTCGAAGGTGCCGTCGTCATCGAACCCAACGGCACTCACGATCCGCCCGTCTTCCCTGGCGAGGCGAACGAGCTCGGTCAGGTAGAGCTCGCCCGTAGTTGCTGACGGCTCGACGGCATCGATCCGCCGGCGCAGCCAGGTCGCATCGAAGGCATAGCAACCGGCGTTGACCTCGTTGGATTCGAGTTCGTCGGGTGAGGCATCCTTCGCCTCGGCGATGCGTTCGACCGTCCCGAACTCGCTGCGGACCACTCGTCCGAGGCTCCCGGGCAGCGCTGCGAAGATGCTGGCCAGAGCGATCGCGGCATCGTCCATCCGGCGTTGCTCAAGGATGGCGAGCAGCTGCGGTCCGGTGACCAGGGGCACGTCGCCGGACAGGACCAGGACTTCGGCCGTCCCGTCGGGGAGCACGGCCATAGCCGCTCGAACGGCGTCCGCAGTGCCCCGCGGAACGTCCTGGAGCGCGAAAACGGGGTTGCCCGGGAGCCCCGCATCGAGCAGCGCCGAGGTTGCCGGGGAGTACACGACGATCGGCGGGGCAGCCGGCTCATCGATGGCGGCTTCGATCCACCCATCGAGGACATAGGCCAGCATCGGGCGGCCGCACAACGTGTGGAGGACCTTGGGAATCCCGGAGTGCATCCGCGTGCCCAGGCCCGCGGCCAGCATGATGGCGGCGGTGCGCCCGGTCGACTGCGTGGGTGGAGGCGTCATCAGAAGGTCCCGGTAGCGTATGGGCGGCTCGCCGAAAGTGTCAATTGAAGGCGCCGTGAAGGTTCAGCCATGGCGGCGGGCGATAGCCTCGATTTCGATCAAGGCGCCCTTCGGCAGGGCGCCGACGGCAAAGGTCGACCGGGCCGGTGCCGGGTCGACCATGAACCGTGCGTAGATCGGGTTGACGCTCCCGAAGGCGTTGATGTCGGCGAGGAAGACCGTGGTCTTCAGCACGTCGCCGAATGAGCACCCGGCGGCGTCCAGGACCGCCCCGAGGTTGCGCAGGGCCCGTTCGGCCTGGGCCTCGACGCCGTCCGCCATCTCGCCCGTCGCCGGATCCAGTCCGAGCTGACCGGCGCAGAAGACGAGGTCGCCGCTGACGATGGCCTGGCTATAGGGTCCGAGGGCGGCCGGCGCCCCCGATGTCGTGATGGCCTTGCGCGTCACGGTCCTGTCTCCCCTTCTGACCCGGGCACGGCCGGTACCTCAGCTGCTGCGATGGTCGTTGCCACGATGAATGGCTGACCGGCACCCGGGGCGCCGATCGTCCCGTCGGCGACGCCGACCTCGACGGCCGCGGCCGCCGCTGCCGCTTCAGTCGCCGAAGCATAGAGGACCCACAGGGTGGGACCGGACCCGGACAATCCGACCGGCCGGCCGAGCGTTCGGACGAGCGCCCGGCGGAGCGCTCGAAGTCCCGGGACGATGATGTCCGCGGCCAGGGCAAGGTCGTTGGCGCTTGCGAGGACACCGGCGCGCACGATGAGCGCCTCGGCGCGCAGGCCGGCCTGCCACTCGCCGGCGAGATGCGCGGATGCCGCGCGTGTGCTGCCTGGATCTGCCGATGCCGCCCGAGGGTCCAGGTCCAGCGCCGCGAACACGTCGGACGTCGGCACGGGCACGGCCGGTGCCACCAGCAGGACGCCCGGCGCAGCTCCGCGCAGCGGCGGAAGCGGTTCGACGACGTCGCCTCGCCCGCTCAGCACTGCGGGACCGCGGGACAGGAAGAACGCCACGTCAGATCCGACGCTGATTGCCACTCGGTGGCGCAGGTCGGCCGTGGCCTGTGAACCGAGCCGCGCTGCGACGCCCCAGAGATCGAAGGCGGCCTCGATGGCAGCAGCGGCATCGCTGCTCCCACCCCCGAGGCCAGCCGCCACCGGGATCAGCTTCTCGAGTCGAGCGGCGAGCGGCACGGGCTCGACCGCGCGGCCGACGGCGGCCCTGGAGGCCGCGATTGCGCGCAGCACGAGATTCTCGCGGAGCGGGCCGGCCGGGTGGCCGGCGACGCTCAGGGTGTCTTCGGCCCCACCAGCGGGCGCGACGCTCAACCGGTCGGCCAACGCCAGGGGGACCAGGACGGAGTGCAGGTCGTGGAATCCATCCGCGCGCCGGCCGAGGACCGCGAGGGTCAGATTGAGTTTGGCCGGCGCGATACGAACGATCGGCGACAGGCGGCGATCCAGCGGCGCGGCGAGATCAGCCACCGTCGGCATCCAGGGCCCCATGCAGGGCGATCCAGTCCTCGACCGACAGCGTCTGGGGACGCCGGTCGCCGGCGATCCCCGCCCGGGCGAGCGCCGCGTAGACGCGCGCCTGACCGACGGCCCGCTGGCGTCCCAGCACGTAGCGGACCAACTTGCCT
>JBKKBB010000210.1:0-2852 GCA_046714395.1 Candidatus Limnocylindrales bacterium
GAACACACCACTGGCGCCCGACGGGCGGGCGTTCTACCGCCATGCAGCCGGAATGCCACCGCTCGAGCGTCCGCTGGCCGACTAGCGCCGGCTCCGGGGGCAATCCTGGCTAATGACCCCATCTGGAGCACTATCCCGATCGTCGCGGGTGAATCCGCCCACCGGCGGCCGGACGGGCCGGGTTCGAGCGGGTCGTGCCCGGTCGCTGAGCGTGGCCGAGGCCGTCGGACCCACACGTCAGGGTCTCGAGGACGCGCTCGTCCCCGGTCCACCTGGATAGTGTTCCCCGGGCGAACATTGGCCAGGGAACCGGGGCGGGGGCCGGCCGGGGCGGGCCGCGCCGCTCGCCCGCTAGGGAGCCGAAACCGGCGACAGTTTGTCGCCGCCCGTACACTGCGCCGCATGGGTGCAGTCGACACGATGGAAGTGTTCTTCGAGAAGCTGAATGACGGGGATCGCGACGGCGCCGTTGCGCTGATGGACGAGCGCGTCGAGATGCGGATCCACGTCGGCGACAACGCGCGAACGCTACGCGGCGTTGAGCAGGTTGGCGGATGGTTCCTGCGCGCCGAACCGGGACTCAAGATGATCCCGGGCGAGGTTCGGGACCTCGGGATCACCTATCAGGCGGACGTGCTCTCCGTCAGGCCGGGCGCCCTGTCGCAGCACCTTGATGCTTCGTTCCGGGTCGAGGCCGGCAAGATCACCTCGATCAACCTCGCTCCTCGCTGAGTCCGCGAGGCTCAGCGAACGTCCACCGATCGAGCCGATTCGGCTGCTGCGCGCAACGGCCAGATTGACTCGGCGGTCCCGGACCCTTACGGCGCGGCCGAAGCTCCAGCATCGGGCAGCAGCGTCGGTGCGATGACCGGGATGGTCACTTCCTGGCCGATGTCGAGCTTGTTCGGATCCGGAATCGTCACCTTGTTGGCGTCGATCAATACCTGGAGCGGGACACCGAACCGGTTCGCGATCCGGGACATCGTGTCGCCCGACTGAACCAGATAGATCTGGGCGGTCGGGCCCGGGACGGGAGTCGGCGCTGCCGGCGTGGCACTCGGTCCGGCGTTGCTCGGGCTGGTCGACGGGCTGGGCGCGCTCAACGACTGCGGCGGATTGCCGACGCCGACCAGGCCCGGCAGGGTGAACAGGGCAACGGCGGCGATGATCACGGCTGCCACCCCGATCATGATCGGCGGCACGGAAAGTCCGTTGAGGCCCAGCCGCGTCTTGAGGGTCGGATACGCCTCGCGACGCCGGACACGCTCCCATGCGGGGGCAGACCTTCCCGGCGATCGATCGCGGTCCGCGCTGCGTGTCCGCCCGGCAACCGTCGGGCGCTCGCGGGTGTCCGCCCCGTGCGACGGCTGATCGTCGTCTGCGGGATCCGGGCGCATCGGCGCGGGCGACCCGCCTGGGTGGCCCGCGCCCGGTGCCTCGTGGCGGGAAACCGGTCCGGCCGTCGGTTGGTTGTCCCCGGACTCGTTGACGACACGGTCGGCGAATGATCCCGCGAGCCCGCCACCACGGGCCGCGATCGGCAGGACCTCGCGATCCTCGTCGTCCTCGCCTGCCTCCTTGGTGGACGATCCCAGCCACGGCGGCGGCGACGTCCATTCTCGCGGCGGGTTTCTCTTTGGGCCCTCGGGCGGACTCGGCGTCCCTGCCACCTCGACCGGGCCGCTGATGCCCGAACCGAACTCGTGAACGGCTTCAGGATCGGGCTCGGGCGAGTCGCTGTCAGGTGTCGCTCGCGCCGCGGCCGCTTCGCGCTTCGCCCAGTCCTGAAACGTCGGACAGACCGGGAAGGCAGACGAGAGGCAGTACGCCTCCTGATGGGCCAGCGCGCGCGGCGCCGGCCTGACCTCGGCGAAGCATCGGTGCCGGTGATCAGGACCCGTCGCGCGTGCCTCGCGATCGTCGCCAAACGCCACGAACGGGCAGGCAGGCGCGCCGTCGACGATGGGCAGCCCAAGTTCCGTCATCGACGGCATCATACCGGCGGATCCGCCTTCGGAACCGGCGGTCCCGTGAACGTGCCGCGGGAGGGTCGACCAGCGCCTGATCGAGCGTTTGACAGTCCCGGCCTGCCTCCGGACACTCAACAGCACACGAGCGAGCGACGCCGTCCGTCCGAAGGAGTCTCATGTCCATTCGCCGATCCCTTGCCGCAGCTCTCGCACCAACCGCGACGGCCCACGCCCACTGCGATCTGCCGTGCGGAATCTACGACCCGGAACAGGCGCGCATCGAGGCCGAGTCCTGTTACCGAATCGTCGAGAAGTTCGCCGCCAACGAGGACATGGGCTTCCGGACCCGTGCCATCGCCATCAAGGAGCAGCGGGCCGACCTCGTCAAGCACCATCTCGATGTCCTCTGGCACGACTACTTCAAGCCGGAGCACCTGGCGACCGTGCCGAACCTGCACGACCTCTTCTGGCAGGCCAACAAGCAGGTCTCCAAGGTCAAGGCCTCGACCGATCTGGCCGATGCGAAGCGCCTCCTCGAACTGGTTGACGAGGTCGACGCCGCCTGGAAGGCCACCGGCGGAGACACCAAGACGCGCGTGGCCGGCCGGCCCGGCTGAGCCCGATCGTTCGACCGAACCGTGACGCCGGAGCCGGGCTCGACCGGTCAGGCGGCATCACCTCTCGAGGCCGGGTCGGCACGCCCGCTTCGCGACCGACTTCGCGGCCCGTGGCGCGTCGTCGTGGCCGAGGGGTCAATGCTGCCCGAGATCGCGCCCGGCGACTGGTTGCTCGTGGACCCGACCACGGATCGCTGGCCGAGGCCGGGAACGATCGTGGTCTTCCGGGAGCCGGACGGCGGTGCCCTCGCGATCAAGCGGGTTC
>JBKKBB010000211.1:0-8904 GCA_046714395.1 Candidatus Limnocylindrales bacterium
GTTCCGCCCCGATCTGACCGGCGAATTCCGGATCGTGCTCGATGAGCCGCCGCCATTGGTGGCCGCGCCGCGTCTCCGTATCGAGCACGCGGCGGCGCTGGAGCCGACCCGGATGCCCGAGCTCGCCGCCCGGCTCGGCGACCGGATCCGCGAGATTCTCATGGTCTCCGTCGCGGTCGAACTCGTGCCGCCGGGGACCCTGCCCCGCGGCGAGCAGAAGACGCGCCGTGTCGTCCGGGCGTGGCTGGACGAATCGTGACCGCTGCCCAGCAGTCGCTCGTCGTCGAGCGCTCGGGACGGGTCGAGATCCTGCGGCTCAATAGGCCGGCGGTGCTGAACGCCCTGGACCCGGAGCTCGTCGGGGCACTGCTTGCGGCCGTCGATCGGGCGGGCCGCGATCGATCGGTCCGCTGCCTGCTGGTCACCTCGGCCGGACGCGCGTTCTCAGCCGGCGGCGATCTGACTGCAATGCTGGCGATGGATACGACGGCGTTCCGGGCGTACATCGAGCAGCTCCAGGCACTGAGCCTGGCGATGTGGCGCCTGCCGATTCCGAGCGTCGCCGCGCTGCGGGGCCACGTGCTCGCGGGCGGCTTCGAGCTGGCGATCGAATGCGATATCCGGATTGCGGCGGATGACGTGACATTTGGGCTCCCCGACACGACCATCGGCCTGAGTCCGACAAGCGGGATGACCTGGCTGCTGCCGCGAATCGTTGGACAGGGCTGGGCGCGCCACCTGCTGCTCACAGGCGAATCGATCGACGTCCGGACGGCCGAACGGATCGGTCTCGTGACGCGCGTGGTCGGTGGCAGCGAGCTCGAACCGGCCGCCCTGGAGTTGGCGCAGTCGATCGCGGCCCAGCCATCAGAGGGCCTGCGCCACATCCGAGCGGGCCTCGACCGGGCCGCCCACGGCTCGCTCGAAGACGCTCTTGCCGCCGAAGCCGAGGCCGAGGTCGCCTGCTTCGGAACGCCCGAATTCCAGGCCAGCCTGCGTGCCTTCGCCGAGCTGCATGCTCGGCGCCGCGAATTGCGGTAACCAGGGGCCACGGTCGCCCGGACCATACGATCGCCCGGCGGCGTGGCTCGTGCGCGCCCGACGCCCTCCAGGCGCTGAAGCGCCAGTACGATCCCGAGAATCTCTTCCGGATCAACCACAACATCCTGCCGGCGGACTGAGGCGGACTCCCTGCGGACTGATCCCAAGGCCCGCTGGCCGGGCCGAGCCGACGTCGTCGAGCTGTACTTCCCACACACGTTGTTGACAGACGCCCTGGCCGCGCGCCGCGCCCTGTGCGGATTGGGCGTCGGCCGCCGTGATCGATCTGGTTCATCAAGATCGCTGTGGTCGAGCGTGGCCGTACCCGATATCCGTCGATTCGGCTGTTCGGCCGAGCGTGGACGACCCCGGTTTGATGAACTTGGTCGATCAGGCCCGATGCCCACTCATGAACCTCCGCAAGGCCTAGCCGTCCGTGAGGCCAAGCTGCCGGACGATGGTCGTCGAGTCGTAGTAGTCGCGCCCTTCCACGACCATCCCGTCGGCCACGCGCATGACACTGCAATAGCGGACTTCTGATCGGCGACCCGAGGGCGCAAAGGTGCCGAGACTGGAATGCAGCGGCCCGGTCTGCGTCCCGCGGTTGACGAACTCCACGACGGCCCAGTCACCCTGGACGATCACGTTGATGATCTTGCACTCGCCATCGGGAAAGGCCTCACGCCATCGGTGGTAGTCGCGCTTGTATCCCTCGGGCCCGGGGAGGAATTGACCACGGGCCACGTCCTCGAAGTGACAGTCCTCGGCGATGACGGCGGCACCTCGCTCGGGATCGCGAAGATCCCACGACTCGTGGAAGATGCGGACGATACGTTCCGTTTCGTGCATCCAGGCCTCCTTGGGTCCATCGTGTCATGTGTCGTGGCAACCATTGCGGCCTTTTCTGTACGCGCCCGTCTTGACGCGGCTGTCGGCCGTTGGTCATCCTGCGCTCAATGGTCCAGAGATTCGACGCCGCGACCTGGCCCGTGCCGACGGAATCAACAAGACCCTCGCGAGCCTCCTGAGTCTCGCCTCCACCCGAGGGGTCCGCAGGTGACTCGGTTCAGGTAGATTCAGCTGACCTGTGATGCCGCTCCCACACCAGGCGTCCCACACCAGGCGTCCCGCATCTGGAGTCTCCCATGGCCGAGGTCCTGCTGTTCCATCACGCCCAGGGGCTGACCATAGGCGTGGTCGCGTTCGCCGATGCGTTGCGCGCTGCAGGGCACACCGTGCACACGCCCGACCTGTTCGAAGGACAAACGTTCCCGTCGATCGAGGCTGGAATGGCCTTCATGGGAGAGACCGGGTTCAACGAGCTAAGCGCGCGGGGCGTTCGTCTGGCCGACGACATGCCACGGGCGCTCGTGTACGCCGGGTTCTCGTTCGGCGTGACGATCGCCCAGCAGCTCGCACAGACGCGACCCGGCGCGCGCGGCGCGCTCCTCTTCTACTCGTGCATCCCGATCAGCGGGGAGTGGGCCTTCGGGCCCTGGCCGGACGGCGTCCCGGTCCAGATCCACGGCATGGACGCCGACCTGTTCTTCGTCGGCGAGGGCGATGTCGATGCCGCCCGCGAGATCGTCGAGAAGGTCGAGGATGCGGAGCTCTTCCTCTACCCCGGCGATCAGCACTACTTCGCCGACAGCTCGCTCCCCTCGTACGACGCGGACGCCACGGCGCTGTTGACCGAGCGCGTCCTCGACTTCCTGGCTCGGGTCTGACCCGGTGCTCTACAGGACGAGGCCGCCGCTTGCTTCGGTGGCACCCGAACAGGTCACCATCGTCCCCGCCAACCAGGCATGAACGTGCTCGGTAGTCGGGCTCAGCGCTTTAGGCTCGCACGCGCACCGTCGCGAAGCGCTCGGCGGCCGCCTCGATCATTGCGTCCGACGCGGTCAGTGAGATCCGGAACCAGCCCGGCATCTTGACCGTGGTCCCGGGCAGGATGAAGAGGTCGTCGGCGGCCATTCGCGCCACGAAGGCCTCATCGTCGGGGTCGGGGCTGCGAGCCATGATGTAGAACGTGCCCTCGGGCGTCGTGGGCTCGAAGCCGTGTTCTTCGAGGACCGCAACAAGCCGGTCTCGTCGCCGTTCGATGGCCCCGAGATCGATGCACAGGTGGGCGAAGTCCGGCAATGCGCGCTGCAGGACGTTGCCCGGGAAGCCGAAGCTGTTCACGAAGCGCGTCACCGTCGCCGCCGCTCGGAGCGGCTCGGGATCCGGGATCCGGGGTGAGATCGCCAGGTAGCCGATCCGCTGCCCGGGCGCCAGGAGCTGCTTGCCGTACGAGTACAGCACGAGCGTGTGCTCGTAGTGCTCGGCCGGGCTCGGCGCCCGCCCGTCGAAGACGATGAGCCGATATGCCTCATCGCTCAGCAGGTAGATCGGCCGACCGAAACGGGCCGACGCAGCACGGAGAACCTCGGCGATCCCGTCGAGCTCGGCCGCATCCAGGATCCGCCCGGACGGGTTGTGCGGCGTATTGAGGAGCACCGCCCGGGTTCGTGGCGTGATCGCGGCCGCAAGCTGGGCCGGGTCGGGCGAGAACCTCGGCGCCTCGAGAGTCAGGACAACCGGCACCGCCTCGGCGCCGCGTACGAGGATGTCGTAAAAGAACCACGGCGGGTCGTAGTAGATGACCTCGTCGCCGGGCTCGGTGAGCATGCGGAGCGCCAGGGCGATGGCGCCCCAGCCCCCGGTGGTCATCGCGATGTCCTCGGCGCGCCACGCCATTCCGGTGTGCGCCGACAGATCGGCCGCGACGACGGCAGTCGCCGCCGGGTGGTCCAACATGTACGCGTACCACGACGGATCCTGCGGCTCGGCGTGGCGACGGACGGCCTCCACGAATGCGGGGATCGGCATGTCGTGCGGGTTCCCGAGCAGGAGGTCCATCACGCCGGGCTGGCCGACGCGCGCGTTGTGGGGCGAGCCGGCGTACCAAGCGTAGAAGGGCAGGCTCGCCTGGAGGGTCCCGATCCGATCCTGGGCCATGTCTGCGCTCCTTGTCCGCGTTGGTGGCACTCCCATGTTACCGCCCTCGTTACGGTGGTCCTGGGCGCGGTCAGCCAGGGACCACCACGGGGTCGTCGCGCCGGAGCAGGATGCCGAGGAAGACCTTCCAAGCGCCGACGTCGCCATCCCGGGAGCCGGCGAGTCCGGCGAACACCTGCGTCACGTGGTCGAGGTCGTGGACCGCCCACGTCGCGAGCAGTTCCCGCAGGGTCACCTCGCCCAGGGCCGCGTGCAGGCCACGGCGGTCGAGGTCGCTGGCGGTCACCGTCGCCTCAAGCTGCGCGAGGTTGTCGCTGCGGAGCTGGGCAAAGCGCTCAACCAGCTCGTCGAGCGACGCGTCGCGATCCCGCTCGGTGTGGGCGAAGCGATCGAACGGGTCGAATGCCAGGGCCGGACCGTGCTCGAGGATCCGCCGTACCCGCGGCATCCAATCGTCGAGCTCGGCGCTGATGAGGTGGCCGACGACGTCGTGGGGCCGCCAACCCGCGGCCGTGTCGGGTGTCTGCGTCCAGGAGTCGGGCAGGCCCGCGAGGAGCGTGCGGAGCAGCGCTGGTGTGCGTCGCAGCAGGTTCGTCGTTTCGTCCAGGAAGTCGCTCATGTGGGCGATTGTAATTGCGTCCTCGCGTCGCCGCGGCTCCGACCGGGACGAACACTCCGGGTCGCGACTCAGGGGCGATTGGCAACCGGAAGCGGCCGTCCGCTTCTTGAACGGGCAACGACGACACCACCGATGCAGAGTGCCCCGCCGGCGATTGCGAGGACGGGCGGCACCTCAGCCAGCATGATCCAGCCGAGGCCGATGGCGATCGGCGGGACGAGGTAGGTGGTGGATCCCAGTCGGCCTGCGGGCGTGTGGCTGAGCGCGTAGGCCCAGGTGGTGAATGCGATCGAGGTTGGGAAAAGGCCAAGGTAGATGAGCCAGGCGGTCATCCCAATCGGCGCGGCGGCCAGCTCCGTGACGAGCGTCGGCGCGAATGGCAGGCACACGATGGCCCCGGTCAGGCACGCTATCCACGTCACCTGGAGCGCGGGCACGTTCCGCAGCGCAGGCTTCTGCAGGGTCACGCCGACGGCGTACGCGAGGGCCGCGAGGAGACAGAGCACGATCCCCCAGCGCGCCTCTGCGCCCGAGGCTCCGCCGCCGGCCGCGGCCGAGGTCGCGACTCCGATGACAACGGCCCCTGCGAAGGCGATGGCGATCCCGGCGAGGAGCCGCGACGGCATCCTCTCGCCCAGGAACAACCCCGCGAACAGGACGATGAAGATGGGCCCAACGTTCGTCAGCATCGAGGCCGTGCCCGCGTCGACGATCCGCTCGGCTTCGTTCAGGACGAGGTTGTAGAAGGCGAACCAGGCGATGCCGGACCCGATGATCAGGGCAAGATCGCGGCGTGCGGGGGTGCGCCAGCCGCGAACGGCTACGAGGATCCCGAGGACAGCGCTCCCGATCAGCAACCGGCCCAGGGCGATGGAGCCCGGCCCAAAGGCACTCGCGGCATCGCGAATTCCGACGAACGCGGATGCCCACAGGACCACCGTGACGAGCGCGGCGGCATTCGCCAGCCGCTCTACTCCTGGATTGGGACGCTGCATCCCTGGACCTCACCTGGACGCTGGAATCGTGTCACGCAAATGAGAACACACGTCGGGCCCGCCTGGTTGCAGGCCGGTTTGTTGAGAAGTTTGAACCATTGCCGACCTCGGGACGCCCATACTCATGTAAGGACGCCTGGGGCCTGTCCGACCGCGAGGCCGGTACCCCGAACACGCTCGACACGCGATTCCGCCTCGGTTCGATGAACAAGATGTTCACCGCGGTGGCGACCCTGCAACTCATCGAGGCGGGCAAGCTGGCGCTGGACGATCCAATCGGCGCGTACGTGCTTGACCATCCCAACGATGACGTGGCACGGAAGGTGACCGTGCGCCATCTGCTCACGCACACGGGAGGCACCGGCGACATCTTCGGTCCGGAGTTCGATCGGAACCGCTTGACCCTCCGCGAGCACGATGACTATGTGGAGCTCTTCGGCGGACGCGGACCAGCGTTCGGGCCGGGGGCGCGCTCGAGTACTCGAATTACGGGTTCGTCCTGCTAGGCGCGATCATCGAGGCAGCGAGCCGTCAGTCGTACTACGACTACGTTCGCGACAGCGTGTTCCGCCCGGCCGGCATGACCGCGACCGACTCGCTCCCCGAATCCGAGGACGTGCCGACCCGTGCGGCCGGCTACATGAGGTCCTCCCCCGGCGGTAGCTGGGTGCCGAATACGGACACGCTGCCGTGGAGGGGCACGGCCGCGGGTGGCGGCTATTCGACCGTCGGCGATCTCCTACGGTTCGCGCAGGCCTTGGAATCGGGCTCGTTGATCTCGAAGGCGTCCCTCGCCGAAGCGATCCGCCCGAACCCGGACCAGTACGGGTTCGGTTTCGGCATCAACGGCGAGGGCACCTTGCGCAGCTACGGTCACGGCGGTGGAGCTCCGGGCATGAACGGCGAGCTCCGAATCTTCCCGGAGCTCGGCTACGTCGTCGGCCCTGGTGGAATTCTTCGCGCTCCGAATGCCGGACAAGTAGCCGTTGATGAACCGACCCCGAGTCACGTTCAGCTGGGTTGGACGATCCTGCGCGGTTTGATCCGGCCGGCGTTGGCGGCGAACGGCCCCTCCCCAGACTCGTAGACCGCGACCACCGGCTGCATGGCCGCCGGAAACTCGCCGAGCGCCTCGCGATAGTCCGCGTTGAGGGCCTCCAGGCGGTCCCTGAACTGGATCACCAGGGTCGTGCGCCATGCCTCGTCGGCCGTGTCGCCCGCCTTCAGCTCCAGGGCGATCCCGGGACGAGGTGTACCGGTGGCGTCAGTAACGCCCATGAGCAGGAACGACTCGAGTCGTCGGGCAAGCACCGGGTCGCCATACACGATCGTCTCGATGTCCTCGGGGTAGATGTTCGCGCCCATCACGCTGATCGTGGCGTCGCGCCGGCCGTAGATGTAGACGAACGGCAGCGGGATCGGGGGTGACCAGGGCAGCGGGCCGCGCGGGCCGGCGACCTCTTCCATCGTTCCCAGCCGGCGGATGTCGATCCCGAGGCCGGCCAGAACCCCGCGGGCGGTCGCGAACGGCAACAGGCCGCCGGCATCGTGAACGTTGTAGCGGATGCGCGGGGTCATGAGGTCAAGCCGGCTGACCGTGCACAGAACCTCGCCGAGGTCGTTCATCTCGAGGTAGTGAATCAGCGGGTTGTACTGGAAGACCATCGGCAGCCGAGGATCGTCGCCGAACAGGGCGGCGCGAACATCCGGCCGCGCCCGCGCGAGGCGGCGCAGGGCGACGCTGACCGGGGACTCGCCGGCCATCCCGATCTCGAGGTCCGTCGCGCCATAGCCCGAATAGACGACCTCGAAGCGCTCCAGCAGCCGGTCGCGCAGCTCCTCGGCCATTCCCTCCCCGCCAACCAGGGCGCACATCCGGTACGACGCCCACGGGAAGCCCTCACGCTCACCCTCATCGAGGAGGTGCTTGAAAAACGGCGGGTAGCCGCAGATCAGATAACGGAAGTCGGGCCCCAGGACCCTGAGCGACGAGAGGATCTTTGGAATGTCCGGCCCGATTGACTTCACGAGCCCATGGCGGACCATCCCAAGGGACATGTTGAAGCCGGTCGCCCAGGCGCCCATCGAGAAGGCGTTGAGCGTCACCAGGTCGCCTGCGCCGAACGCATAACGACCGAAAAAGGCGATGTTTCGCTGGGCGACGGTTCGCTCGGCCGCTCCGCGGATCCAGTTGTAGGGCATCCCGGTGGATCCGCTCGATTCATCGATCGTGACTCCCTTGAAGGCAATCCGGCCGTCGATGCAACGGCTGGCCATCGAGTAGGGGTCCACATACGACGCCTTGTCCGTCTCGGGCACCGCGGCGAGGATCCCGGCCGGCGGCAGCCGGTCAGGGTCGATCCCGGCAGCCTCCATGTGGAGCCGGTATGCGGGCACTCGGTGAAGGGCCCGCCAGGCCGCTCGCTCCGCCCGCAGGCGCCCTGTCATGGCCAGGATGCGGGCCGGGACGGTCTCGAACAGCGCTTTGAGCCAGCCATACCGGAGGCCGACGAACCGGAAGGTCAGGTCGAGGGGGAACAGCCACGTGTTTCGCCCGAGCCCGAAGATCCACGCCACGAAGTGCCGCCCGACCGTCCTGGCGGCTGCTTCCATATCGCGCTTCGGAGGCTGCGGTGCTGTGGGGGTCATCGGTACCAAGACCTATGAAGAGCTGGTGACGCCATCGTCACGGTGGATTTCGCACCCACACCATGATGCGACATGCCGAACGGCCCTACGCGGCAAGACGCTCGATGAGCAGGGCCGTCGTCGCGATGATGTCGGCGAGTGTTTCGTAGTCGAGCGTGTCGGGCGTATCGGTCGGGCGGTGGTAGTGCGGATTACGGAAGTTGCCAGTGTTGGTGACGTGGATCGCCGGCAGCCCGGCTCGCCAGAAGTGCACGTGGTCGCTGCGGGAGAAGTTGCGGACGACGGGGACTCTCGCAGCGAGGCGACCGACGATGGGCAGGTCGACCGGGTCACGGAGCAGCAGGATCCTGTCTCGGTCGATCGTGGCAGCCAGGCAGCGCGCCCACTCCCGGACGAGCTTGGCCGACTTCTGCCGGTAGACCGCGACCACCATGTCGCCGGCATCGCCCCGCGCCCGCAGGCGTGCCACCTGCCCCGGGTACATCCTGTCGATGCCCTGCGGCACAGCCTGGGTCCCGGGCGTCGGATCCATGTAGCCGATCGGGTCGAACACGATGGTGGCGCTGACTTCGTAGCGGTCCGTGAGCCACGGGACGAGCG
>JBKKBB010000212.1:0-6348 GCA_046714395.1 Candidatus Limnocylindrales bacterium
AGTGCTCCGGGGGTGGTCACAAGCCAGGATTACTGGGGGTGGGCACAGGGAATGGGCTGCTTCCTAAGCTGGATCGCCACGGCGCTCAGTGGCGCCGCGGCCGACGAGTCGCCGAGCGGCTGAGTCGTTTCGAAGCACATTCCCGGCACGAGCGCGAACGCACCGGCCAGCCGTCCCGCGCCCACACGACGCTGGGTCCTAATTCGGCCGGCCGCTGCCGCCCAGGTCGGCTCCTTGATCGCGCAGGAAGCGTTCGATGTCCGCGATGAGGTCGTCCCCGGCCGGCAACCGGGACTCGTCGACCATCGTCTCCAGGCGGGCGACGTAGTTGCGGGTGCTCTCGTCAAGCGTGGCGGCCGTATCGAGGCGCTTCGTGAGCGCGCCGGCAAGATCCTCCAGGTCACCCATTGGGGGCTCGATGTCCAGGTGCCGCCCGAGGGTCCGCAGCAGCTCCACCGAGGCGCCGGGATAGGGACCCGACACGTAGTGCGGGATCTGGGCGAAATACCCGACCGCGGGGATTCCGGCCCGCGACACCGCGATGTCCACGACCGAGATGCACGCCGCCGGGACGCGCAGGAGGCCCTCGGGGCCCGCCTGAACGCCACCGCGAAGAAGGTCCGGCTTCGATGCGGTCCCGAGTACCGGAACGGCGCGGGTGTGGGGCACGGCAGCCGGGATCGCGCCGAGGCTGATCCACTCGCTGACTTCGAGTTGCCTGGCGATCTCCACGGCCGCGGCCGAGAATCGATGCCATTTGAAATCGGGTTCCGCGCCCGTGAGGATGAGGATGTCCCGTGCCCCGATCCGGCGGTGCCGGATCGTCAGGGTCGGCCAGGTCAGGCGTTCCGGCCGACCGTCCTGGATCTCGAGCGTCGGGCGGCGCGATCGATAGTCGAACAGCTGGTCGCCATCGAACTCGACCACGATGTGGCCCGCTCCGGCGAGCTCCTTCGTGGCGTGCGTTGCGGCAGATCCGGCATCGACCCAGCCATCGAAGGCCACGACCACCACGGGCTCCTCGAGCCCGCCCGGGTCGGTCAATCGATAGAGAGCCATGTCAGCGTGCCGGCCCGTCGATCTTGGTCGCGCTCGAGTCTGCGACGATCGAAAGCCGGTCCCAGTCCGAACGCACCGGGGAGAAGACGTCGATGACAACGGCGCCGTCTGGTCCTGCTGTTACTTGATGGGGCAGGTTGGACAAGATGCGCCACGTTCCACCCGGTCCGAGGTTGCGCGTCTCCCCGTCAACGGTGAAGAGGATGGAACCGGCCATCACGAGACCCATCTGCTCTGCGTCGTGCCGATGTTCTGGAACCACGGCATTCGGTTCCAGCTCGACGACCGCCAGCGTGATCCGCTCGCCCTGCACGCGGCGCGCCCGCACCGTCTCACCCCATACCGCCAGCAGCGGTGCGTCCAGGATGTCGATGAGGTTGCTCATCATCGGAGCATAGCGCGAGAATCCGAGGCGACCTCGGGCGCGACCCGTGCGCCGTGCCGGCCTGCACGGATGGGCGCGTCTGCGCGCGAGCAGGCGCGCGTGCATCTCGCAGATCGATGAGGTTCTGCCGGCTACTCCTCCCCGATGTCCTCGTTCCATGCGGCCGGGTTGGCGGTGATGAACTCACGCATGAGCTCAACGCATTCGTCGGACTCGAGATTGACAACCTCCACGCCGCGTGACCGGAGCAGATCCTCGGCGCCCATGAAGGTCCGGTTCTCCCCGAGGACCACACGCGGGATGCCGTACAGCAGGATCGCCCCGGAGCACATGTCGCACGGCGAGAGGGTCGTGTACATCGTCGCCCGTCGATAGACCGAGGCCGCCAGCCGGCCCGCATTCTCGAGCGCGTCCGTTTCCCCGTGGCGAATCGCGCTGCCTTGCTGGATGCGTCGATTACGCCCGGCGCCGAGGACCTTCCCGTCCACCACGAACGCCCCGCCGATGGGGACGCCGCCCTCGGAGCGGCCGATCCGCGCCTGTTCGATCGCGACGGCAAGGAACGCCCGGTCTCGGTCAAGGTCCACGAGTTGTCCTCCTCAGCTGCGGCGATAGGGCTTCAGGTACGCGCCCGGGTATGCGACGTTCCGGCCGGAGAGCGCGAGGGCGATGATGACGACCACGTAGGGGAGGGCGAGGAGAAGCTCGAACGGCAGCTCACCGAAGCCCGGCAGGATCCGGAGCCGGAATTGGAGTGAATACACGAACGAGAAGACGAGCGCCCCGAGGACGCCCCGACCAATCCGCCAGCGTCCGAAGATAACCAGGGCGACGCACACCCAGCCGCGCCCGGCGATGATGTCGAGGGTGAAGCTGCCGAGCACGGCGAGCGTGAAGAACGTGCCCCCGATCGCCATCAGCGCACCACCGATCATGAGCGCCAGGTAGCGGGTCCGGGCGACGTTGATACCGGCCGCATCTGCGGCTTCCGGATTCTCGCCGACCGCCCTGATCTCGAGCCCGAAGCTGGACCGATGGAGGACCCACCAGGCGACTGGAACCACGGCCAGGAATGCGACGTAGGTCAGGGCGTACTGCCGGAACACCTCGCCGCCCGGCCCAAGAATGGCCAGCGGGTCCAGGAGCGGCATCGGCTCGATCCGCTGGAGGTCGGTCCCCGTGAAGACCAGCCGGTTCGCGAACTCGGCCACGCCGATGAGCATGATCGTCAAGCCGATCCCCGATACGTGCTGGTTCGCCCCGAGCGTCACGGTCAGGAACGACATGATCGCCCCGGACAGGATTCCCACGATGAGCGCGGCCACCAGGCCGATGAGCGGCGATCCCGTCGCGGCCGCCGCCGCGAATCCCGCGAAGGCACCCGCGTACATCGTCCCCTCGATCCCGAGGTTGAGGACGCCGGAGCGCTCGCTGTAGGTCTCGCCGACGGTCCCGTAGACGAGCGGAGTCGCATTGCGGAACGTGGCGGCCAGCAGGTCGATGATGAAGTTCACGGGCTGGAATTCTCGTCCGACGGGGCCAGCTCGTCTGACGTGGCTTGTGGATCCGACCGAGACGGTGCCTCGCCACGGTCGTCCAACGGGGAGCTTTCCCGGGTCGGTGAACGTCGACCCGTCCCGCCGCGCGACCGGCGAAGCGCAATCAGGCCGATCGTGGTGAGGAGCAGCACGCCCTGGACCACCGCGCCGAGCTGCGATGGGATGTCGAGGGCGCGCGCCGCCGAGCTCGCACCCACGGTCAGGTCGCCGAGGAACAGGGCCGCCATCGCCACCCCGGGCATCGACAACGAGCCCAGCGTCGCCACGACGATCCCGGTATAGCCGTAGCCGGGCGAGAGCCCGCTGGTGAGCCTGAACTGGATCCCCGCCACCTCGCTCACCCCGGCCAGGCCGGCGATCGCGCCGCTCACGAGCGCGGCGCGGAAGACGACCCACGGGACGTCGATCCCGGCGAACCGCGCGCCGTTCGGGCTCAGACCCGCGGCCCGGAGGCGCAGGCCGGCCGGGGTCCGGGCGAGCACATACCAGGCCGCGGCGACAATCACAAGCGCGATGAAGAATCCAAGATGGAGTCGCGACCGCTCGAGGACGGTCAGGAACTCGGCGCCCGTGGCGATCCTCGGCGATTCCGGAAAGCCGGTCACCGGGTCTCGCCACGGACCGTGCAGCAGGCCGTTGACGACCAGCAGGGCCATGGGGTTCAGGAGCAGGGTCGTCACGACTTCGTCGATCCCGAACCGAACCCGGAGCAGCGCCGGGACCAGTGCCCAGGCCGCTCCCGCGAGGGCACCTGCCGCGAGCATGGCCGGCAACACGATGATCGGCGGCAGGTCGCCGGCCGCGGCACCGATGCCCGCGGCGGCGATCGCGCCGAGCAGGAGCTGCCCTTCCGCCCCGATGTTCCAGTAGCCGGCCCGGAAGGCGATGGCCACGGCCGTGCCGGTGAACAGGATCGGCGTCGCGGCGACGAGGACCTCCAGGATCGAGAACCGAGAAGTGAGCGGGACGACCAGGAACTCGCCGTAGGCGGCGATCGGGTTCGCGCCGGCCAGCAGGATCGGCCCGGCCGTGAGCGCGAAGGTGACGAGCACCGCCCACGCGACGATGACCGGGGTCGACCAGCGCGTCGGCCGCCAACGCGGGGCACGTGTGCGAGGAGGGACTGACGCGGTCACGCGGCCGCGCCCCGACCCGCCATGAGCAGCCCGAGCCGCTCCAGGTCGGCATCGCGGACGGCCATCTCGCCGACGATCCGGCCCTCGTAGATGACGACGAGGCGGTCCGCCAGCTCGAGCAGTTCGTCCAGGTCCTCGGACACGAGCAGGATCCCCGCCCCGGCCGCGCGACGCGCCCGGAGCTGGGCCCGCACGTATTCGGTGGCACCCACATCCAGGCCGCGGGTGGGCTGGGAGACCACCACGACCTTCGGATCTCGACTCAGCACGCGGGCCAGGAGGACCTTCTGGATGTTCCCCCCTGAGAGCGTGCCCAGCCGATCGTTCGGGCGGGAGCGGATGGCAAAGCGCTCGATGAGCTCCTCGGCATGGTGGCCGATGGCCTTCTCATCCAGGCGTCCCGCCCGCCGGAACTCGCCGAGTCGCTCCATGACCAGGTTATAGGCCACGGACAGGTCGGGGATCAGGCTCGCGTGGCGATCCTCCGGGATCCGGCCCACGCCCGCCGACACCATCTGCGCCGGCGTGTCGCCCGTCACCTCGACCCCGCCGACGGCGATCGATCCGCCCTGCGGCGTGCGCATCCCGGACAGGACGTCGACGAGCTCGGTCTGACCGTTGCCCGACACGCCGGCCATGCCCAGGATTTCCCCGGCGCGAACGTCGAGTGACAGCCCGTCGATCACGTTGATGCCGTGCGGTCCTGCCACCCGCAGGTCGCGGATCGAGAGAACGCCCGGTCCGACCTCGCCCTCGTCGCCCCAGACCGGCCGCTGCGCACCAACGATGGGCCGTCCGACCATCATCCGGGCGAGTTCCCCCTCTTCGGTGGCGCCGGCGACCGTCCCGATCATGCGGCCGCGACGGAGCACGCTGACCCGTTGGCTGATCGCCCGCACCTCCGTGAGCTTGTGGCTGATGAACACGACGCTCAGTCCATCAGCGACGAGCCGGCGAAGCGTTGAGAACAGCGCCTCGACCTCCTGGGGGATCAGGACCGATGTCGGCTCGTCGAGGATCAGGATTCGACAGTCCCGTGCGAGCGCCTTGAGGATCTCCACCCGCTGCTGCTCGCCGACCGACAGATCCCCGACGACGGCGTCCGGGTCAACCCGGATGCCGAACCGCGACGAGGCATCGACGACCGTCTGCCGGGCGGCATCCAGGTCGAGCCGCAGCCCGCGGGACCGCCCGAGCGCAAGATTCTCGGCCACGGTCATCGGGCGAACCAGGGAGAAGTGCTGGGTGACCATCCCGATCCCGGCGGCGATCGCGTCGCGCGGCGAGCGGACATGGATGGTGGAGCCGTTGACCCGGATCTCACCCGAATCGGCGCGGCTCAGGCCGTACGCCACGCGCATGACGGTCGTTTTGCCGGCCCCATTCTCCCCGAGCAGGGCGTGGATCTCGCCGCGGCGGACATCGAGATCGATGCCGTCGTTGGCGACGAGGTCGCCGAAGCGCTTCGTGATGCCACGAAGCTCCAGGGCAACCCCGAGGCCGGAGGTCTCCCCGCCGATCACCGACGGACTGTCGGGCTAGCTGCCCGCGATCGTCGACCCGGGCGGCTGTGCCTCGTTGATGTCCACGCGGAAGGTGCCGGCCTTGATCTCGGCCTCACGGGCCGCCACCTGGGCCTTGAGTGCGTCGGGGACGCCGCCCGGCACCCCGGCGTTGACCGCCGCGAGGGCGGCTCCGCCCTTCCCGACCATCGAGAAGTCCTTGAGGTCCTGGCTGGTGTACGAGGCCGCGATCACCTGGTCGATGACGTATTTGACGGTTGGGTTCATGTTCCAGGTCACGCTCGTGACCACGTTGCCCGGCGCCAGGCTCTGCTGGTCGCTCATGTTGCCGATCGCTACGAGCCCCTTCTCCACGGCGGCCTCGATCACACCGAAGCGCTCCGCGTAGAGGACGTCCGCGCCCGCACCAACCTGGGCCAGAGCGGCTTCCTTCGCCGCAGCCGGGTCGAACCAGCTGTTCAGGAATGTCACCTTGACCTCGACGCTGGCATTGGTGGCCTGGGCACCCTGGATGAAGGCATTGATGATGCGGTTGACCTCGGGGACGGGGTAGCCGCCTACGACGCCGATGACACCGGACTTGGTCAGACCACCCGCGATCATCCCGGCAAGGTAGGCGGGCTCATGGATCCAGTTGTCGAACACGGAGAAGTTCGGATTGGCCGGGCCACCGCCCGAGCCGAACA
>JBKKBB010000213.1:0-14259 GCA_046714395.1 Candidatus Limnocylindrales bacterium
CGTCAGCGACTTGCCCGAACCGAGCGGGCTCCCGAATTGGAGCAGGAGCACGGTATTGCTCTCCGTCTGGGAGCTCACGGTCACCTTCGGCGCTCCGGTGGCGGTGGTCAGTTGGAAGTTCGAGGCCGTCGGGAGCACCGCGAGGTAGGCCCGGTCAATGGTGTATTGGCGGGTCGTCGTGTCACGCCGCAGGCTGGTCGCAATGATCCCCACTGACACCGCGATCCGTCGCTCGTCCGGCAGCACGGTGTAGGTGGAGCTGGTCACCATCGTGAGTGTCGGCGTGGCCGCGCGAGCGACAGGCGCTCCCGGGCCGGCGGTGCTTAGCGCGACCGTGGCGGCGAACATGATGCCCGCGAGCGCACGGAATCGGCCGGCCGGCCTCACGACGAGAACAACTCCGGCAGGAGATGTTCATAGCGGCCCAGGAGCTTCTCGGTTCGCCGAGGGCGGTCCGCATAGCCCGCCGGGACGTGTCCGCCCACCCAGACCCACGGCCGTGTCTGGTCGAACAACCGATCGGCGATCCCGACGACGCGCGCGAGGGCGAGGCCGAGGGCGTCCTCGTCGAGCCAGCGGGTAGGGATCTCGACGGACAGGACCGGGCGGCCATCATCGGCGAGGGCGAATTTCGCGAACGGATATTCGTCGTTCCACTCGAGCAGGGCGCGGTAGGCCCGGCGGAGGGCATCGCCGAGCGGTGGCGCGAGGTGCGCCCACACGATCAGCCCGATCGATGGGTCGAGGATCAGGGTCACCCGCAGATCAAGCCGGCGGCGACCGTCGACGACGATGTCCCAGGCGCTGATGCCGTCGCGCTCGGCGCGCACACCGACGGGGATCTCGAGGCTGGTCAACCAGGACGGCAGCTGTTCTGCCGCCGCGACAGAGGTGGTATCGGGCACGCCGGCAGTCTAGCCCGCGGAAGTCGTCGCCCTCTTGGGCGCACCACCTCGACCAGCGCCCCGGCCCACGGAGGTGGCCTCCACGGAGCCGCCGGAGGGCACGACCTTCCTGGTGAAGTCGGCTGGTCGAACGTTCCCGCCGATCCGCACGTTGCGCCCGATCCGCGCCCCCGGTGGAATGACGCTCTGCTTGCCGATGACCGTGATCCCGGTGTTCAGCCGGCTGGGCTCGGCCTTGTTCGGCGGCCCGTCGGGGCCCTCCCCGACGATCGCCCCGGCCCCAATTGTCACCTCCTTGTCGAGGATCGCCCGGTCGACCACCGCCCGTGATCCGATCACCGAGTCGAACATCACGATCGAGTCGCGAACGACCGCGCCAACCCCGACCCGGACCCCCGGCGAGAGGACGCTGTTGACCACGGTCCCCTCGATGACGCAGCCGTGGCTGATCAAGCTGCGATGGACCTGCGCCGTTGAACCCAGCTTGGCTGGGGCGCGCTCCTCGGACTTCGTGTGAATGAGCCAGTCCTTGTCGTACAGGTCGAGCTCGGGGTCGTCCACGAGGAGGGCCATATTGGCCTTCCAGTAGGACTGGATGGTCCCGACATCCTGCCAGTAGCCGTTGAAGCGGTACCCATAGACGCGAGCCCCTGCCTCCAGCATGGCTGGGATCATGTGTGCCCCGAAGTCGGTCAACTCGGCGTCCAGCCAGCGGAGGAGCGTCTTGCGGGAGAACACGTAGACACCCATCGACGCGAGGTCGCTCTTGGGCTGCCTGGGTTTCTCCTGCCACTCGGTGATCCGGTCGGTGTCGTCCATCGCGAGAATGCCCATCCGCGAGGCCTCGGCCAGTGGGACGCGACGGACGGCGATCGTGACGTCGGCGCGCTTCCGCCGATGAGCGGCGATGAATGGCTGATAGTCCATCTTGTAGATGTGATCTCCGGCGAGGATCAGGACGATGTCTGCGTCCGAATGCTCGAGCAGGCTGCGGTTTCGCAGCACGGCATCAGCGGTGCCGCGATACCACGCCGGGACCCGACCGCGCGCAATGTATGGCTGGAGCAACTTGACCCCGCCCCTGGCACGGTCCAGGTCCCACGGCCGGCCCACGCCGATGTGATCGTTCAAGGACCGGGGGTTGTACTGCGTGAGGACGACGACGTCGTTGATGTCCGAGTTGACGCAGTTGGACAGCGTGAAGTCGATGATCCGGTACTTGCCACCGAAGGGGACCGCGGGCTTCGCCCGGACCGAAGACAGGATGGAGAGCCGCTCGCCCTCACCACCGGCCAGGACCATCGCCAATGTCCGCTTCACGGGCTCCTCCACGTCTCTACTCGGGCAGGCCCACCGTGCTCGATGCTAGCACCCGCCATCGGGCCGGGTCAGATCGCCACTTCCCCGGTCCGCCAGCTACAGGAAGAGCCGTGGATTCGCGAACTCGCCCCGAAACTCCACCATCCAGTGGAGGTGCGGGCCGGTGGTCCGGCCGGTCAGACCCTCGTAGGCCACGATCTGTCCGGTGACGACGCGGTCGCCGGCCTTCACGGCCGGTCGGTGGGAGCGGTTATCCACGTGGGCGTACCAGGTCACCAGCTCGGCAGAGTGCGCGACGACCACGATCCAGGCCTTTGGGTTCCGATCGAACGGATTCGGACCGGCAAAGATGACCACGCCCGGGCCGGCCGCGCGAATTGGCGTGAACAGCGGAGCAGCGACGTCGATCCCGGCGTGGAAGTGGCGGCAATTACCCCTGCGCGGCTCCCACGAGAAGCCGGTGCAACCAAACTCCTGGGTGATCGTTCCGGACATCGGCCAGTCCAGGGATCCGTTGTAGACGGATGGTATCGACCCGTTGTTAGCGCGCTCCTTGACGAGCTTGGCGATCTTGATCCGGAGCTCCGCCTGGGCCTTCTCGGCCGCCTTGAGGGCCGCCGCCAGCGCGATCTCGTCCCTGGCCGCCTTGGCGTATTGAGCCTGCTGGAGACCAAGGAGTCGCTCGGTCTCCTTCTCGAGCCCCGCGAGGCGCGCCTGCGTGTCCGCGAGGGACGCCAGCTGCCCTTCCATGGCCAGGTGCTGCGATTCGGCCGCGCTGCGCGCCGAGTCCGCCTGCGCCCGGGTCGCCTCGACCGTCTGGTGGATGACGGCAAGGACCTGCTGGTCGGCCACGATCTGATCGGCCAGCTCACGATCCTGCTGGGCGAAATCGAGCTGATACGAGACCTCGGCGAGGACGTCCGTGAATGTGTCGCCCGAGAGGAAGGTTTCGAGGAGCGTCGTCCGATCGGTGTCGTAGGCCTGGCGGATCCGATCGGCCAGCAGGGACTTGCGGGCGGTCAGCTCGTCGAGCTTGCGCGTTTCACGGGCCTCGAGATCGACCAGTTGGATGTCGAGCTTCGCGACCTGCGTGTCCAGCGCTTGCACCGCGGCCTGAGCCCGGGCCACGTCAACGACGGCCTGGACGACCTCGCCACGAACCCTGCTGAGGTCGGCGTTGACCTGACTGAGGGACGACTTCGTCGTCGCCAGCGTCGAACTGAGCACTGCCTGCTGTTTGGCGAGGCCGGCAATCTGGGCCTTCTGCTTCGCGATCTGCGCCTCGAGGGCCTTCTGCCTGGCCTTTGCGTCGGACAGGGCGTCTGCCGAGACCGGATCCACCCGCCCGCCGACGAAGACCCCGCCGAGCAGCGTGAACATCGCCAGGAAGACCAGCAGTCCTCGTCCGGGGCCCCGGCGAGCTGGGCGGGACCAGCCTCGCTGGTCAGGCGTTCGGCGGCGCATGAGTGGCGTCGTCATCGTGCGAACGATCTCCGTCGCGTGGCGGGTTCCGCGTTTCGGTTCGCTCGCCGGGTGAGACCGCCGCTCCTCGTTGGGCACCACGATGGAACGACTACCGGCAACGCCAGGATCATACCCCACGGGATCGCGTGCTCAACCCGGCCCGAGCTGGACCCTGCGGCGCACTTCGGCGCGCACTACGGCGCGCGCGAGCCCGTGACCGCCCAGATGGCCCCGACGATGAGGAATGGGCCATACGGAACGTAGCTCTTGAGCGTGATCCGGCGGAGCGCGAGGAGGACGATGATGCCGACCGCGGCGGCCACGGCACCTACGATCACCGTCGTGACCAGGCGGGCCGCGCCGGCGAGCAGCCCGAATCCAACCAGCAGCTTCAGGTCGCCCATGCCGATCGCGCCCGGGCCGAACGGGATCGAAACCACGAACAGGACGGCGGGGATCGCGATCGATACGCCGGCCGCCACGAGCAGGTCGCCGGGCGTTCGCACGAACGGACCGATCCCCGTGACAAACCCGACAAGGGCGTAAGCCACGATCGGGAAGGTGATGACGTCCGGCAGCAGCCGCTGGTCAAGATCGGTGGCGAACAGGAGGATCAGGGCGAGGATAAGGACCGCGAGATAGCCGAAGACGGTCGGCTCGTCGCCATACCGGACGGCGAGAAGGGCAAGAGCGATGGCGCCGGCCACCATGACGACGATCGTCCGCCAGTCCCGTCGTCGCACCGAGCCATCCTCATGGGCCGGCCAGCGGGCGGCGATCCGGTCGGCGGCCAAGCCGAACAACCCACCGATGACGGCTGCCAGCACCACGAGCGGCGTCATCAATTATCGAGAATCGATCAGGACGACCGTGCCCCGGCCAGCGCCAATTCCACGAGCGTGGCGTGGGACGCGCCACTGGCACCGCGGGCCGCGAACGGCTTCGTCTTGGTGTAGTAGGCCGTCCCGGCAATGTCGAGATGGACCCACGGCTTCGTGGCGAACTCGCGCAGGAACAGCGCGCTCTTGACGAGGGCCCCCTCTGAACTGCCGCTGTTGATCATGTCCGCGTACCAGGACTCCATCTCCTGCCAGTAGTCGTCCACGATCGGGAGCTGCCAGTAGCGCTCACCCGCCCGGGCCCCGGCGGCCAGCACCTCGTCTGTCCAACCCTGGTCGGATCCGAACGCGCCGGCCACCATGTCACCGAGCGCGCGCGAGACGGACCCCGTCAGCGTGGCCACGTCCACGAGATGCGTCGCGCCGAGCTGCTCGGCATAGGTCATCGCGTCTCCGAGGATCAGGCGGCCCTCGGCGTCCGTGTTGGTGATGTCCACCAACTTGCCGTTGAGGGCGCGCACGATATCGCCCGGGCGCGCCGAGTGCGAGCCGGGCATGTTCTCCACGGCGGGCGCGACCGCGAGGAGCGGCGTGCCGGGAGCCAGCTGGGCCACGGTGGCGATGGCAGCGATCACGGTGCAGGCACCGGTCTTGTCCATCTTCATCTCTTCCATCCGGTCTGCCGGCTTGATGCTGATCCCGCCGGAATCGAAGCACACGCCCTTCCCGATGAGTGCCAGATGACGATCCTGCGCGTCGAGCTCGCCGGCTTTGCCGGAGCGCAGGACGATCATTCGGGGCGGGTTGTCACTCCCTCGTCCGACGGCCATGAACATGCCCATCCCGAGCTCGGTGGCCTTCTCCGGGCCGATGACATCGACCCACAGCCCGTGCTTCTTGCCAAGATCCCAGGCCTCCTCGGCGAGCACCTCCGGGCTGACGTCGTTGGCCGCTCGGTTCGCGAGTGTCCGAGCCGTATTGGACCCCTGCCCCACGATGATCCCGCGCTCGGCGGCGGCTTCGATCGCCTGCACGTCGGAACCCGAGGGGGCCAGCAGGATCAGCTCGTCGAGGACGGGCGGAGCGGTCTTGACTTCGTCCCGATAGATCGTCGCAGGGTCATAGCTCCCTTCGACCACGCCGCGCGCGACGAGGCCTGCCACGAGTGCTACGCCGGTGTCCCGAAGTTCGCCCAACGGCTCGAGCCAGAAGGCCGCCGAGCGTGCCCGTCGGCCGCCGAGTCGATGCAGGGCGGCAGCAGCGGTATGGACGACCGTCTCGCGATTCAAACCGGCCGGATCCCCGCCACTGATCAGCAGGATCCGGCCTGCCCGAGCATCGCCCGGGGCCGCGATTGCTGAGGTGAACTTCTTGGTTCGAAGCTCGCCGAAATCGTGTAGCGCGCGGATCTCACCACCCGTCCGTCGATCCAGCTCCCCAAGCGGGCCATCCCAGGCCGGCTCGCCGACGATCGGCACGATCAGGAGGTCCGTCGGAACGTCCCACGGCTGATCGGTCTCCACACGCAGTCGCACGGATGCTGTCCCTCCGGGAGGGCCCGCTCTACGCGCGACAAGGGCCCGGTGATTGATTGGGCGGAGTGTACTTCAGCCCGCCACACCCGCGACGCCCCCGTCGGTCGGACGAGTCGCGAGGGCGGGCCTGTCAACCGCGGCGGCCAGAGCTTCCAGGGCCAGGTTGAGCCGCTCCCGTGCCTGATCGATGGCGATGACGGCCTGATTGAGTCCGCCCTGCCCGATATCGGCCAGGATCACGACGAGCCCCCGGGTGTCCGGCGGCAGCGCCGCCCGGGCAAGGCCCTCCTCCTGATAGGCAGCCCGCACGGCGTCGCTGATCACACCACCCGCATCACGCAACGCGCCATACAGGCTGATGAGTGCCTCGTCGTACCGGCGGTTGCGGGCGACCCAGGTGTCGAGCGTGGCCACGTCCGCGGAGTTGGCGAGCCGGTCCCGGATGACCGTCGCGGCATCCAGCCTGGCCACGGCGTCGGCAAGCGTGCCGAGCGCCGCCGCGTAGTCGGCCGATCGACCCTGGGCCGCGGCGGCCGCCACCGTACGGTCATGCTCGACGAGCAGGGTGATCACGCCCGAAGCCTGGAGACTGCCGGCCGTGAGTGTGGTCCACGACCGGGACAGGCCGGCTGTCGCGTCGAGCGCGGACAGCATCGCCGCCCGGCGGGCGACAACAGCGCCGCCGTAGCCGAGGGCGTCCTCGGCGGCGGCACCGGGCAGCGCCTCCAACTCGGACCTGAGCGTGGCCGACTCGGCTTCAATGGCCGCCGCGACGGTGGCGCCTTCCGCGAGGGCTGCGTTGAAGGGGGCCTGATCGTCTTGGGTCAGGGCACCCACGGCGCCCCGGGCCAGCAGCGCCAGGCGATCGGTCTCGACGGCGATGCTCGTCAGCCGTTCGCTCGATCCGTCGAGGGCCTCGCGCAGGACGACGTCGCCGTTCCAGGTGAGCTCGGCTCGACTGGCTGTGCCCGCCGGATGCGTCCAGAGAGCAACGATCCCGGCGGCCGCCACGGCCAGCACGAGCATTAGGAAGACGTAGCTCGCGACGACGACCGTGCGGCGCAGGGCATGCAGGAGGCTGCGAATCGCGGTCACGGACTGAGCGTAGCGGCTCGGGCAACAAGTCGCGACGGTCCGTGACCAGTAGGATCCCGTCATGCGCCAGACCGAGCCGGCCACTCCCGAGCCGCGCCAGACCGAGCCGGCCACTCCCGAGCCGCTCCACCAGGAGCCCGCGGATGGCTGACACCCGCGAGGACGTTCGGGGCGCGTACGCGCACGGGGGTCCGGTGCCGGATTGGGTCGGCCGTCTAATCCAACGAATGCCCAAGGCGGAGCTGCACCTGCACCTCGATGGATCGCTCCGGGTCGATACCGCGCTCGAGATCGCACGCACGCGTGGCGTGGACGCGCCGCATACCTTCGAAGGCATGAGCGGCGTCCTCGTCGGACCACCGCGATCAAGGGATCAGGCGGATCTGCTCCGGGCCTTCGACCTCCCGATTGCCCTGATGCAGGACGCGGAGGCCCTCGAGCGGATCGCGGCTGAGCTCGTCGAGGACAAGGCGGCAGATCACGTCCGCTACCTCGAGATTCGCTGGGGACCCTTGCTCCACGTGGTTCACGGATTGCCCCTCGCCGAGGGCATCGAGGCCGTCGTCTCGGGCGCCGAGCGGGCGGCCCGCACGACCGGTTCCACCGTGCGCCTGATCTGCACCGCCCTGCGCTCGCATGATCCGGACGACAACGTCGGTCTGGCCGAGACGGCCGCGCGGTTCGTCGACCGCGGGCTGACCGGGTGGGACTTCGCGGGCAACGAACAGCGGTTTCCTGATCCGATGACAAATGAGCGGGCGTTCGACGCGGCGCGTGCCGGAGGCCTCCGGGTCACGCTCCATGCCGGCGAGTGGGGCGGTGCCGGGCAGGTCCGACGGGCCCTGGCCGTGAACCCCGAACGGATTGCCCATGGTTCGGTTGCCGCCGATGATCCGGACCTGATGGCTGAGCTGCGCGCGCGTCGGATCTGTCTCGACGTGTGCCCGACTTCCAATGCCCAGGCGGCCGTCGTCCCATCGGTGGCGGAGGACCCGCTTGCCCGGCTCTTCCGCGCCGGTAACCCGGTCACGCTCAACACGGACGACCTGACCGTCAGCGACCTTACGCTCTCGGACGAGTACCGCAACGCCGTCGAGCGGATCGGGCTGACCCTGCCCGAACTCTGGGCGATCGACCGCTTCGCGCGCGATGTCGCCTTTGCTGATGAGGCGGCGCTGGTCCTGCTGCGCGCCGAGTTTGATGCCTGGGCCGCCGGGATCCCGGAGCTGCGCGGATCGGGATCAGGGAGCGCGACGGCTTTCTGATCGCGTCGCGAGTCAGCCGTCCGCGGCCATGGTCCGCAGAACGCCGGCCAGTTCCGCGGCATCCGTGACGATGGCGGTCGGTCGCCGATCCGTGGGCAGTGCCTCCACCTGTGCGCGCGTCGAGACGCCGGTGAGCATCAGAACGCTCCTCGCCCCGACCGTGATCGCGGCGGCGATGTCCGTGAGGAGCCCGTCCCCGATGACAACGGCGCTGCGCGCCTCCGCGCCCACGGTCCTCGCCGCTTCGAGGAGCAGCAGCGGCTCGGGCTTGCCGATGACCAGCGGCACAACGCCGGCGGCGGCCTCGATCGCGGCAATCACAGCCCCGGATCCGGGCCGAAGACCTCGCTCCGTCGGATAGGTCGGATCCCGGTTGGTTGCGATGAACCGGGCGCCGGCACGAATGCAGTCCGCGGCCGCCGCGATCCGGAGGTAGGTCAGCTGCGGATCGAGCCCGGCCACGACCGCGTCGGGATGGCCCGCCGCCGCCCAGCCGTCGAGTCCTTCGCGGGCCATGCGCTCGGCGACGTGGGCGACCCCGACGACCTCGAGCCCCGCGTCGCGCAACTCGCGGTCCAGACCGGATGCGCCGACGGCGAGGACCCGCCGCACGCCCGGTTCGTTTGCCACGAGGTAGAGCGCGGTGGCCCGTGGGGCACTGATCACCCGATCCGCCGTCACCGGAGCGCCGAGAGCGGCCAGCCGCGTCACGTAATCGGCCCGATAGTGCATGGAGTTGTTGGTGATGTACACGACGTCGTCACCGGCGGCCGCTCGCTCGGCGAGCAGGGCTGCCACGCCGGGCACCGGGTCGGTGCCGCGATAGACGACACCATCGAGATCGACGAGCAAGAGCATGCCTGCGGATGCTAGCCGGTAGGATGGGTGGATGCCGTCAGCACCCCTCGTGATCCAGAACCGCGTCGAGGCACCCGGCGCCCTGCGATGACCCGGCGCGCGCGACCCGCCCGGCCGATCCCGGCCCCCTCCTCCGACCCGCTGGCCGGTGTGGAGCGGGTGTTCATCGATGGGTCCAATCTCCTCTTCGCCCTCGGGCGGGGCGCCAACGCGGAGCGTGCCGGGGCGGCAGGCGTCGCGCTGCCCGCCCCGGCCAGCGCGATCATCGGCCGCCTGCGGGCCGCCTTTCCGCCGTCCGTGATCGTCGATCTGGTGTTCGACGGGCGAGCCACAGGTGGGGTGCACGGCCGGCTTGCGACGGGGCTCCGAGTCTCGTATTCGGGCTTTGGCTCGGCGGACCGGCTCATCGATGAAGGCGTCGCGGCGCAGCTCCAGGCCGACGGACCGGCCGGGACCTGGGGCATCCTCGTCGTGACCGACGACCGCGGACTGCGCGAGCTCGTTCGGTCCAAGGGGGCCCGGACGGCCGGCACGGCATGGCTGGCGGGTCGAATTGGACGGGTCGCCGAGGACACGTCCCGGCGCGGAGGAATGGCCGGTCTGCGGCACCGGTCCGGACCCGGAACACCTTCAGCGCCGGCTCCCAGGGCTGGCACCACGCTGGGGCATCGGCGGCCGCTTCGGAGGCCGGATGCGCCGGACCGCGATTGACCCTGACTGCTAGGATTTCGCCGTGATCGATGCTCTCCAGCAAGCTTGGCATGGCTTCCTTGAAGCGCTCTCCGCGTTCATCATTCCGGACTGGGGCGCCCTCATCGGGCTGCTCCCGGTCCTGCTCCTGATCGGCGTTGTCGGCCCGATCATGTCCTTGCTCGCGCTCGGTTGGTTCATCTACGTCGTTCGCGCCCCGCGGGCCAAGCTGAGCCTCGTCGAGGGGCCTCGCACGGCTCCGGTCGTGGCCGGAACCCCGGCGTATCCGTCCGGGGAGCCCTATTGCGTCACCGACCAGCTCATCTATCACTCGGGCGCAACCCGCTGCGACGTCTGCCGGCGCGATCTGCTCGTCAGTTGCCCGAAGTGCTCGGCCGGACGCGCCGCAAGCGTGACCACGTGCGGAAACTGCGGGCTCGTCCTCAAGATCGAGAACCGGGGTCGCTCGTTGCGACCTGCGGGTCCGCCTCCCGGAGGAGCGGCCGCCGCCTGACGCGGCGAATCACCGTCAACGGGCGCCCTGCGGCCCGAGATTAGCGATCATCCCGGCCGGCACAGGACCCGCCGGCCAAGCGTCCCGGAGACCGATGGAATCCCTCTCGCAGCTCCTGTTCACAGTCGGCACGATGATCCTCGCGGTCGGCTTCGCCGCCCATGTCGGGCATGCGGTCCTGCTCGCGAACGGTCGGCGCGCGGCGGCTGCCATTGCGACGCTGGCCCGGCCGTCTGCCCAGCCGGCCTGGGCCGGCGTGGCCACAGGCTCGTTCGCGCGGTCGCGGGCCGATGCCGCGTCCGAGGGACCGCCGCCATTCGCTGCTGGTACCGCGTTGTCCGGGGCGGCGTACGCGCTGGGGGTACTCGCGTTCAGTGCGCTGGCCGGCTCCCTCCTCCTTCGTGCGATCGTGGTCGGCCGGGGGCCGTGGGGAAACCTGTTCGAGTTTTCCGTCGCATTCGCGACCTCGATCATCGGCGGCTACCTGATCCTGTCGCGTCGCTACCCCATCCGATCGATCGGGTTCCTGCCGATGGGCGCGGGCTTCGGCCTCGCGCTCTACGCGGCGTCGCTGCCGAGCCAGATTGCACCGCTAGTCCCGGCACTCCAGAACGCCCCGCTGCTGACCATCCACGTGGGCATGGCGGTCCTGAGCTACGGGATTTTCGCGACCTCGTTCGCTGCCGGGATCGGCTATCTGGCCCAGGGCCGCGAGGATCGATTCTCGTGGCTGCCGTCCCACAAGGTCCTCGACGAGGTCGCCTACCGGGCCGTGATCATCGGCTTTCCGATCTTTGCCACGATGATCATTCTCGGTTCCTGGTGGGCTTCCATCGCCTGGTCGCGCTACTGGGGATGGGATCCCAAGGAAACGGCGGCCCTCGTCACCTGGCTGATCTACGCGATCTATCTGCATGCCCGGAACCAGCGGTCCTGGGCGGGTCGACCCGCGGCCCTCCTCCTGGTCATCGGGTTCGGGATGGTGCTCGTCACGTACTCCGGCTCGCTCTGGTTCAGCGGCCTCCACGCGTACAGCGGCCTGTAGCTCCGAACCGGTCGTTCGCGCCGCGGTTGATGCCAGATCGACACGCGATGACGACAAGGCCGAGTTGCAGCCCCTCTGTCACGCCAGACGGTGCCGAACCATGCCTCATCGCCGTGACTTCGTGCTCACGACCGCATACTGCGGCGCCCCACAGCCCGCCCGGATCCGCCGCGGGGCGGCCATTTGTTCTATTCTGTCGAGCCGGATGGGGCTCGCAAGCCGGTGCACAACCACGGAACGCTTTGTGGACAACCCAGCCGAGCGCGGTGGATGAATACGGCCCGACGGTGGAAATCCAGCGGCCATCGGTGGATGATCCGCCGTCGCTCCGGGACGCGTAGCCCGCCACGCTTGACACTACATGTAGCGCATGACACCCAACCGCAACCACAACATCTTGTGTTTTTGGGCTTGACCAGCTCCGCGTCCAGGCGTACAGTTTTCGGGTCGCTCGATCGTCGCCGTCCAGCCTCAGTCCGGCCGCCAGCGGAGCAGCCCGGGTCGCAAGACCAGCTCCGAGGGGTGCCCCTACCGGACAGCCGGGCCCACGACGCGACCGGACGCAGGGGGTTCGTTCGCAGCTACCGAAGGCACCGCGCAGCGGGCGGCCGATGGCACGGCGACAAATCCTCGGATGAGTGTCTGCAGATCGCCGTTCCTGGACCGTCCCATCGGTCACGAGCGGCCCACTGCAGCAACCGGCCCCCACGCAGGGGGCCGGAGGAAGCGGATCCCGCCGCGGTGCCACGCAAGGACGGCGCCGCGAACGGAGAAGGCGAACCGACTGACGGCAGCCCCGTCGGCGGGGATGAAGGAGAGAGAAGATGGCCCGAGCCGAGAGCGCGCCCGTTCCCGTCATGTCCAGCGGGAACACGATCGGCGGCACGCCGACCCCCGCTGCGGCGGGGACCAGGGCGAGCGGCAAGAAGACGCGGACCCTGACCGGGCCCTGGGGCGCCTCCTTCGACGGCTCGGCGGTGGGTGGCAAGCGCTCGCACGGCCTCTCCTGGCCGCGCCGGCACACCACACCGGGCGTCCATCCCTACGACGAGATCGAGTGGGAGCAGCGGACCGCGGGCATCTCCAACGAATCAGGCAAGAGCGTCTTCGAGCAGAAGGACGTTGAGGCCCCCAAGTCCTGGAGCCAGCTCGCGGTCAACGTCGTGGTGTCCAAGTACTTCCGCGGCCACGTGGGCACGCCGGAGCGGGAGAGCAGCGTCCGCCAGCTCATCGACCGGGTCGTCAACACCATCGCAGCCTGGGCCGAGACGCAGCGCTACTTCGCGACCGACGAGGACCTTGCCTCGTTCAAGGCGGAGCTGACCCACCTCCTCGTCAATCAGAAGATGGCGTTCAACTCGCCGGTCTGGTTCAACGTGGGCGTCGAGCCGAAGCCGCAGTGCTCGGCCTGCTTCATCAACTCCGTCCAGGACAACATGGGCAGCATCATGGACCTCGCCAAGACCGAGGCCATGCTGTTCAAGTTCGGCTCTGGCGCCGGCAGCAACCTGTCCCCCATCCGCTCAGCGCGCGAGAAGATGACGGGCGGCGGCACGGCCAGCGGGCCCGTGTCGTTCATGAAGGGCTACGACGCTTTCGCCGGTGTCGTGAAGTCGGGCGGCAAGACCCGGCGCGCGGCCAAGATGGTCATCCTCGATGCCAGCCATCCCGACATCCTCGACTTCATCGATTCCAAGATGCTCGAGGAGAAGAAGGCTTGGGCCCTCATCGAGCAGGGCTACGACCCGAGCTTCACTGGCGAGGCCTACGCGAGCGTCTTCTTCCAGAACGCCAACCACTCCGTCCGCGTGACCGACGAGTTTATGGACGCGGTCGTCAACGACGGCGAGTGGACGACCCACGCGGTCGTTGATGGCGCGCCCATGGGCACGTACCGGGCCCGGGACATCTTCCGCCGCATGGCCGATGCCGCTCACCTCTGCGGCGATCCGGGTATCCAGTACGACACCACAATTAACAACTGGAACCCGGTTTCTAACAGCGCGCGACAGTATGCTACAAATCCATGCTCTGAATATTCGTTCATTAATGATTCCAGCTGCAATCTTGCGTCAGTAAACCTCATGAAGTTCGTCCGCGATGATGGCGAATTCGACGTCGATGACTATCGCTACGCTTGTCGAGTGACAATCACCGCACAGGAGATTCTCGTCGATAACGCGTCGTATCCGACGGCGAAGATCGAAGAGAACTCCCACAAGTTCCGGCCGCTCGGCCTGGGCTACGCCAACCTCGGGGCCCTGCTCATGAGCCGCGGCCTGGCGTACGACTCGGACGAGGGCCGCAACTTCGCGGCTGCCCTGACCTCGATCATGACGGCCGAGGCCTACCACCAGTCTGCGGTCATCGCCCGCGACCACGGCGGTGCGTTCATCGAGTACCAGAAGAACGAGGCGCCGTTCCTGCGCGTCATGGGGATGCACCGGGATGCGGCCTACAGGATCCCGACGGAGGGTGTCCCGGCTGACGTGCTCGAGCAGGCCCATCGGATCTCCGATGCGGCCCTCGAGCTCGGCCGGGAGAACGGCTACCGAAACGCACAGATCAGCCTGCTTGCCCCAACCGGCACTATTTCGTTCATGATGGATTGCGATACCACCGGCGTGGAGCCGGACATCGCCCTCATCAAGTACAAGAAGCTCGTCGGCGAGGGCTTCATCAAGATCGTCAACCAGACGGTCCCGGCCGCCCTGCGCAAGCTCGGCTAC
>JBKKBB010000214.1:0-16828 GCA_046714395.1 Candidatus Limnocylindrales bacterium
CCCGCCGGGGTCATCGAGGACCGGGCCGATTGGCGCCTCGACACCGTCGATTGGCGGGCGCTGGCTCCGCCGGCTCGGGCCTGTCATCGCACGTCCACGTCGATCATCTTCCGTCGACCAGCGCATAGATGGTCGCTTCGTACTGGTCGCCACCTCGGGTCCCGCGCAACGTCAGCGAAACGACATGTTCGCCGGGCCTGGCCAGGAACTGGGCCGGCGCCGGCGGAGTTTCGAACAGCGCGACGTAGTAGCTCCCGAGGAAGCAGTTGTCCGGCTGATTGAACACCCTGCGGCCCGCTTCGTCGGTCCCGAGCTCGCCGCATGAGCCGCTCCAGGAGGCAGTGGTCCAACCCGGGATCTCGAGGGCGACCCGACTCCACGCCGGAACGCGGAGGACCGCGAGCTCATCTGGAACCTCGAGGACCTCGCCGCACGGTACGCTGTTAGATGTGTACCCATTCTCCAGGCTGACCGTGCTGTCACAGCCAGGGAGCGCCCGGATCCGTGCCCCGGTCTCGGCCACGAGGAAGGTATCCGGAACGGTGAGCCCGGGCGCCTCCATCCGCCAGGAGCGCACGACGTCCACGCCGGGTTCGAAATGAAGTCTCGCCACGACGTCGAACGTGCCTTCCCCCGGTCGGATGAGCCAGCGGTTCTGTGAGGCCAGGCGGGGATCGTTCTGCGGGTTGCGGTAGTGGGCGCCGGCCCTCCACTCGAGGCCATCCACGAAGGCGCCGATGTCCCAGCTGCTCGCGCAGGCGTCACCGACGACGGAAACCAGTGGGTCCTCGCCGGGCGGGATGGTGACGACCGGGGCGTCGGCGCCCTCGGGCGCACCTGCTACGGATTCGATACCGGGCGCGCCCAGGACGACCTCGACCTCGTCGGCGCTGGCCGGCACCGGGCCACAGGCGACGGCCGGTGTAACGGCAGGCGTCGGCGCGGGCGTTGGCCTGCGATCCGGTCCCGAGCCGACCCGGACCCGGAAGTAGAACTCGGAGACCACCAGGCCTTCGGAGCCGTCCGGGCCGGTCTCGAAATGGGCGAGCGCGCGGACGACCCAGTCGCCGTCCGGCAGGGTCCCGATCAGTGGGTTCGCGCTGGGCGGCTCGATGGTGGTTCTGATCAGCCCTTGACGATCCGCCGGGTCGGGCGTGGCGAGGCTCGCATAGGCGAATTCCACGAAGAGATAGCGGACGCACGTGCCGGGCACCGCGGACAATTCGAGCGAGACGCCGGATCCGACGTCGTGCGCGGGCCGTCCCGGCTCGGGTACGGGGACTTGCCAGCCCCTGCCGGGAATGTCGGCCCCGGGAACATGGGTGGAGCCGAGGGCGCCACCCCAGGCCGCGTCCGAACCGACGGCCCGAATCCCGAACGTCGGCGCATTCGTGGTCGAGACCCGCTCGCATGGTCTGGCCGTGAGGGCAGGTGCGGGGTTCCCACTGGGCACCGAAGGTTCGAGGCTGCCGCCGATCGCGAGCGCGACCGCGAGGAGCGAGATCGCCGCGATCGCGATGCCCACCCCGCGGGCGCGTCCAGCGGGCTTCCCCGCGAGACCTGACGGGTCATGGTGGCCCGACCCTCGGACGGTGGAGTCCGCGTCGAAGACGGGGATTTCGAACTCGTCGCGATCCGCGGCTCGGCCCACGCGCCCCTGCTCCTTCCACCTGTGCGCCACGGCTGCGGACGCCGTGGTGCCGGCCATCGTGACGCATCCCGGCCAATCGGCGCCCGGTCGCGGGTGGCACCATGGCAACAATGACGGAGCGAGCGGCCGACGACGTGCGCACCGCGGCGCTCCCAGGTGGCCGTGTCGCGTACGTGCTGCGGCGATCGGCGCGGTCGCGCGGCCTTCGCGTGACGATCGACCCGGGCCGTGGCGTGATGGTCTCGGTCCCCCTCCCCAGCCGACGCGGCTGGGCGCAACCCGAGCGCGACATCGAACGATTCCTGGCCGAGCGCGAACCGTGGCTTCGCCGCCACCTCGCTCGCCACGACCGGCAGCGCCAGGTGATGGCGGCCCGCGGCGGGATCGACGACGGTGCGGAGTTCCGCTATCTGGGCGAGCTCCACCGGCTTCGGATCGTGGCCGGCGGGGCATCGATTCGGCGGTCCACCGTCGAGCGGAGCGGCACGGAGGACCGGGACGAGCTTGTGATCCGTCTGGCGACCCGCGACCGGCGCGCGCCGGTGTCCGTGCTCGAGTCGTGGCTCCGAGATCGCGGCGCGGAGGCGATCAACCGGGCGGTCGTGGCGTACGCAGCGGCCATTGGGGTAGCGCCGGTGCGAATCAGCCTGCGGGATCCGCGGACCCGATGGGGGAGCGCCACTCGCGAGCGGACCCTCTCGTTCTCCTGGCGGCTCATCCTCGCGCCCCCGGCGGCACTCGAGACCGTGGTGATCCACGAGCTGGCGCATCTTCGGGTCTTCGGCCACGGCCCGCGATTCTGGGCCCTTGTCGCGGCGCACCGACCGGACCACATCGCCTGGCGTCGATGGTTGCGGGCACACTCCCACGAGCTGCATGCGGCGCTCGACGTGCCGGCCCGAGTGTCCACCACGGGCGAAGACTGAGCGGTCACCGGATGCTGGTGGGCCGGGGCGGAATCGAACCGCCACAGTCGAAGACGAGGGTTTTACAGACCCTTGGGCTCACCACCTGCCCGACCGACCCACGCGGTGACGTCGCCGATGCCGATCGGGGGACCCGGACGGCTCGGAGCGGCCGCTATCTTGCCAGACTCGGTCTGCCGGCGCGCAAGGGCGCTACTTCCCGCGCCGCACTCCGGTTGCTCGTGCGAACCGGGCGACAACGAAGATCAGCAGGCCCATGGAGAAGATTCCGAAGAGGACTCCCGGTGCGGACGACGACGTGGCTCCATCCACGGTCGCAAGGGTGTCGGTCGGAGGAGGGGTAAGGCCGGCGGTCGGGGCAGTGGTCTGGCCGGCGGTCGGGACCGCGGCCGTCGCGCTATTCGTGATGTTCGCCGAGCAGATTACCAATCCGCCGCCGCCGTTCGCGGAGCCGTTGCACTGGTTGATGGTGAGGGCTTGCGACGCGGAGCTCGTACCGATCGCGGTGCAATTCAGGCCGACCAGCGTCCCGCCGTTTGCCGATCCGTTGCATTGCGTGACCGCTGCCCCAGTGGTCGTCGCCGGGAAGGGGTCGCAGCCGGTTGTGATGCCGTCGCCGGAGCCGACGCACTGGTTGACCGTGGCCGTCGTCGACGTGTAGCTCACGCCGACGAAATGGTTCGTGACGACGACGCTGCAGCGGAGCGTGCCTCCGCCGCCGTTGATCGAGCTGTTGCATTGGGTCACGGAGGTGACCGGCTCGGTCAGGACCTGCGTGGTGGTCGTGCAGGCGGCCGCGGGGGCGCCTGCCGCGCCGTGGCACTCACGAACGGTGACCGTTGCGGTTCCACCGGTTGCCGTGAACGTGTTGTCGATCGTGACTTCGCAGATCAGCCCCAGGCCGCCCGTGTTGTCGACGCCGTTACTGCAGGTGGTCGTTGCAGCGAGCGTCGCGGCCGAGGCACCACCGGCGAGCGCAAGACTGCTGAAGAGGAGGGCCGCGCTTACGAGTACGAGGGCAATCGAGCGTCGCATGGCTATCACCTGGAATCTGGTTCGGGCTGTCCTCAGCGGACAACTGGATCTCATCCGCCACGGTGCGCGTCCGGATGAACGCTGTCATGACTATCCGTCATCTCGTGCGGCGTCCACAGGTCGACGTGCGGGATCGCTCGTGCAGCAGCGCGTACCGGGCCGGAGATCGAGGATGGAGGTGGTGGAGATGAGGGGACTCGAACCCCTGACCCCCGCGATGCGAACGCGGTGCTCTTCCAGCTGAGCTACATCCCCACCGGGGCGCCACAGCACGCAGAGCGGCTGGACGGGGCGAGAGTGTAGCACCGAAGGTCTCCTGAGCAGCTGGTGCCGGGGCGTCAGCTCGGCCCTCGGTGCCTGAAATTCCGGGTTGATTCATTCGAACAGATGTTCGATACTGAGCATCTGATGACCACACTTTCCTCGGACGTGACGGCGGCCCTCGCGACCCTTCAATCGCGCTGGGGAGCGGCCGCCCCGCGCGCCGCCGGGCACGGAACCGCCGCCGGGCACGGAACCGCCGCCGGGGCGGTGGTGGGGTCGCTCGCGATGGCGCCTGCACTGCCGATCCCGGAGCCGGCTCCGGATCCCGCCCGCACCTACTCCACCGGCTTTCCTGCCCTGGACGTCATCCTTGGGCCCGGCGGACTGCCGCGCGGGATGGGCCTTTCGCTCCGGGGGGACCTCTCGAGCGGGCGGACCACGCTCGCACTCCGGCTTGTTGCGGAAGCCCAGGCGAGCGGGGCGATCGTCGCCTGGCTGGACCTCGCAGCGTCGTTCGACCCGGTGGAAGCCGTGGCCCGCGGCGCCCGGCTGGAGTGGCTCGTCGTCCTCACCCCGGCCAGTCCCGACGAGGGCCTCGCGATCGCAGGATCGCTCCTGTCCGGGCGGACCGTGGACCTCCTCGTCGTGGACCTGCCACCTCGTCCGGACGGGGCGGCCCGGTTCGCCGATCGGTTCGGTCGGCTCGCCGCCCTTGCCCGGCGGGCGGGTATCTCCCTGCTCGCCCTGGAGCCACCCGGGCTCGTGGGCTCGGTGGCCGCCGCCGTCGGGGAGGGAACCGGGATCCGTCTGGAACTTGCCCGCCGGGCGTGGATCCGGCTCGGACGGGATGTCGTCGGGCAGGCCACCGATGTCGTCGTCGCGCGCAGCCGCGCCGGCCCACCGGGGAGGCGGGCCACGATCCGGATCCTCTATGCCGACGGCGGGGATCGGGATGCCTGCCTCCGCCTCGAGCCGCTGCTCAGGGAAGACTCTCCGGTCGGGAGTGGTCCTCTCGAGATCCCCCGAACCGGCGCCTCTCGATCCGGCGGCCCTCGATCCGCCGCCCCCCCCCATGCCCCCGTTCCAGTGCCCGGGCCGACACGCCATGCGCCGCCTCCATCTCTATCGACCGCACCTCCTCATCGACCTGGCCAGGGAGCGCCGGGCCTCCGGCTCGTGGCCGGCGGGTCCGATCGTCCTCGGGGGCCAGCCCTGGATCGCGGGGACGGTGCTGGACGCGGATCGCGCGGCCAGGAATCTCGGCGTCCGGCGCGGGATGCCGCTCGGGTCAGCGCACCGGCTGGCTCCGGAAGCGACCTTCCTGGATCCAGATCCGGGGGCTGATTGGACGGCCCTCGAGGCCGCCTTCGATGCGCTTGCCACCTTCAGCCCTACGATCGCCGGGTCCATCGACCCGACGGATCAGGCGTTCGGCCTCCTCGAGGCCCAGATCGACGGCCTCGAACTCCTGTGGGGTCCGGAACCGATTCTGGCTGAGCGCATCGGCGATGCCCTCGCCCCGATCCTCGCGGGGAGGCCGAGGTCGGGGATCGCCGGAACGCGCTTCGCGGCGACGGTCGCCGCCGCGGCGGCCGATGCCGGCGCGCTCGTCACTATTCCATCAGGCGCGGAGGCGAATTTTCTTGCACCCCTGCCGGCGTCACTGCTGACCCAGGACACCGAGATCCGAGCGCGGCTGCGCCGCTTCGGACTCCGCCAGATCGGCCAGGTCGCGGACCTTGCTGCGTCGGCCCTGGTTGCCAGATTTGGCGAGGAGGGCGCCCGGATCGGCGCCCGGGCCCGGGGCGAGGAAACGGATCCGTTCCGGCCGCGCCGGGCACCGGAGCGCCTGCTCCTGGCGCTCCCCATCGACCCGCCCGTGGGGGAGCTGGAGGCCGTCCGATTCGTGCTGCACCGGATCGCCGGCGTCCTCGCTGCGAACCTCGCCGCCCGCGGCCTGGCGGCTGCCCATGGGCGTGTTCGCCTGGAGCTGGATCTGGCGTTTGCGCGCGCGGGCACGCCTGGGGAACTGATCGCCGAGACGCGCTTTCCCGAACCGACCGCGGATGCCGAGGCGATCGAGCGCCTGCTCCTTGCCCGGCTGGAGCGAACGCCACCGCCGGCCGCGGTTGCTCGCCTCGAGCTGGAGCTGACCGGCGCGGAGCCGGCGGCCGGCCAGCAGTTGCCGCTGTTCGTTCCGCAGGCACTCCACGGTGCGCGTCTCCAGTGGCAGCTTGCCCGGCTGGCACTGACCTACGGGGGGGATCGGATCCGGCAGGCCGAGATCATCGATCCGGAGGCACCGCTGTCGGAGCGTCGCTGGGCCTGGCGATCGATGGACGCCACAGACGTCCCGACGAAGCCCCGAGCAGCCGTGGAAACCACCCGATGACCCGGTTGCTCCACGCCCATCCCGTCATCGATGTCGAACTCGATCCAACGGGGGCTCTCGTGGCCATCCGCTGGGCCGGCCGGCGTGAGCCGGTGGAAGTCTGCAACCGGTGGCGAGTCGACGAGGCCTGGTGGCGCGAGCCGATCGCGCGGGACTACTTCAAGGTCGTGGGAGCTCGCTGGCTCGCGCTCGTCTATTACGACCGCGTCGCACGCACCTGGCATCTCGAGCGGCTCTACGACTGAACGCTCGTCGTCCGTCCGACCTCGACCGGCCGGACGCCAGATCTCAGTGCGTCGGCACCAGGAGCGTGGTCAGCAGCAGCAACATCAAGAGCCCGACGACGAACACCAACGCCCCAACATCGCGAGGTCGAGCCGTCTGCACGGTGATCCCCCAAGATCATTGCCGGACCGTTCCAGGTCGGTCCGTTCGGTGCAGTGTAGCTGCGAATCCCGTCCCGCGAACATCGATTTTCATCTGATCTGAACGAGTGTTCGATCAGCCCGCCACCTGCCCCGCCGTGACCACGATTCGACTCCTCCTCAGCAATCAACCGTATGGGCAGAAGGCCCCGAAGAGGATGGTCACGATGGTCGTGCCGTCCAGCGGCGTCACCGTGGTGCGGATCTGGCAGCCGGCATCGGCGATGCTTTCGAGTTCACGGCTGCCATCTTCGTGAGGCCCGGACAGGGCGACCGTACTGTAGCCGGCGCGCTCGAGCGCGGCCTGGTAGAAGGTGGCGACGACGGCCGGATCCACGTCGCCAACATCGAGGATCGCGCTGGCAGGTTCTCCACTCGGCTCGGCCGGGTGCGCGCCCGGGTAGGCCGGAAATCCAGTCGGCAGGACGTCCCAGATGAGACCCCAGAGCGTGTCAGTCTGGCTCACCCAGGTCGGCCCGGCCGTGTCCTCCGGGTCGATCTGACCGGGCGTCGCAAGGGGCGCCGAGCTCCCGGCCGTCGCCGCCGGGGCGGTGCTGGCACTCAGGGTCGGGGAACCGGTGGTGACCCCGCAACCCACCAGCAGCGCTGCCAGGAGGCTCCAGCCGAGCATGCGGGTCTGGACGGGGACCCGTTGCGCGGCGTGGAGAGGCGGCATGTCGGGGATGCTACTCGGACGTGACAGGACCCCGCCGCCCCCAGATTGCGACGGGGTCCTGTCGTGTGGTCCGGTTACCCGCTCACCAGGCAACCGGGTCGGTGCCGATCGGCCCTCGAGCCGGTCAACACGCTCGCTCGAGCCGGTCGCTCGAGCAATTGATGGGTCAGCCGCCGCCCGCCTGAGCAGTGAGCGCCGCCGGGAGGAGGACGAGGATCAGGAGACTCACGATGGCGATCATCGCGACGACCCTCGTCAGGACGGCGGCAACGCTGCGGAGGGAGTGACGGGCTGGTCCCACGGCTGTCAGACGCCGTGGTCGGCCGGGTTGTTTCACGACCCGCTGCGCTCCATCTATCGAACATTTGTTCTATCATGCGTCCTCCTTCCCCAACCTCGGGATCCAGTCGTGGCGCAGACCAGGTACGCGGAACTTCACTGCCACTCCAACTTCTCGTTCCTTGATGGCGCGTCGCCGGTTGAGGATCTTGTCGAGCGGGCGGTGGAACTCGGCCTGACGGGGCTCGCGATCACGGACCATCTGGGCCTGTACGGCGTGGTCCGTTTCGCGGCCGCGGCGGGAGAGGCCGGATTGCGACCGGTGATCGGGGTGGAGGTGGAGCTCCTCGACGCGGCGATCCCCGATCCGTCCGGTGTCGTGATCCCTGGGCGTCGGCCGGCCCGACGCGGCCGGCTCGGGCGGTCGGCCTCGGGTTCAGAGGCGCCCGTGCCGGTGGAGGGGAGTCCGGGCCGGCCGCGGCCGCAGCGGGCGAGGCTGCCCGGTCATCGGATGATCGTGAAAGAGGACCTGCGCGGGATCGGGGAGCGCCAGCGGGGTCCCCATCTCGTGCTGCTGGCGCGGGATGCGAGCGGGTATCGCAGCCTCTGCCGGCTCGTCTCACGGGCCAATCTGGCAGGGTCCAAGCGCGTGCCGAGGTTCACCCAGGCGCTGCTCGCGGACCATGCTGAGGGGCTGGTGGCGCTCTCCGGCTGTCGCGAGGGGGAGATCGCGCGGCGGCTGCGCCTCGGGGATCGAGCCGGCGCACGCACCGTGGCCGAGCGCTACGCGACGGTCTTCGGGCGTGGCGATGCGCCGGCGACGAGTGGCTTCTTCCTCGAGCTCTCGCATCACCTACTGCCCGATGATGACTGGCTGGTCGCCGAAACGGTAGCCCTCGCCGCTGAGCTCGGCCTCCCGATCGTCACCACGAACGACGTCCACCACGCCCGGCTCGAGGACCGGGAACTGGGCGATGTCCTGACTGCCATCAGTCACGGCCGGACGCTCGACACGCTCGCGGACCTGCGCCGACCGAACGGGGAGTCGCACCTGAAATCGGGCTCGGAGCTGCTGGCGATGCCGCCCGGGGACGCGGCCTTCGGGCGGGCCGATCCGGCGACGGCGCGGGCGTGGGCAGAAGGCATGGCAACGGCGGTCGAAGTTGCCGCCTCGTGCGCCGTTGACCTCGGATTCGAGCGCTATCGCTTCCCCGGGTTCCCGGTGCCTGCCGGGGAGACGGCGTTCAGCTATCTCGTCGAACTCTGCCAGGCCGGTGTCCGACGGCGCTACCACCCGGTGTCGCCGCCGGTCGTCCGGCAACTCGCGCACGAGCTCGATGTCGTCGAGAAGACCGGGCTCGCGGAGTTCTTCCTCATCTGCTGGGACCTGATGCGCTTCGCCAAGGAGCGCGGGATCCCCGCCCAGGGCCGGGGCAGCGCGGCGGATTCGATCGTTGCCTATGCGCTCGGGATCACCCGGGTGGATCCGATCCGGCACAACCTGCTGTTCGAGCGATTCATCAATGAGGGCCGGACCACCTATCCGGACGTGGACATCGACTTCAGCTCGGAGCGGCGAGAGGAGGTCATCCAGTACGTCTACGACCGCTACGGGCCCGAGCACACCGGGATGGTCTGCAACCTCGTCACGTACCGGGCTCGGTCCGCCGTTCGCGAGGTGGGCTACGCGCTCGGGTTCCCGCGCCCGCTCGTGGATCGCGTGGCGAAAGCGCTCGAGACGTACGACAGCGTGATGGTTCGGCGTGACCTGGAGGCGGATGGCGGGTTTGCCGAGTTCTTCCGGCGCGCGGGAGAGGCAGGCCCGGGCGCGGCTGCCGCCGAGGCCGCCGGGCCGGCGGCGGCCGAAGCGCGCGGCTTCACCGACGCGATGGGCCGGCTCAACGTGCGGCGCGGGCCGGGCGCCGCGCTCGTCCCGGCGGCTGGGGGGATCCCGTCACGTTCATCGCCAGATACGAGCCAGGATCGTGGTACCGCGCCAGATCGAGGAATCCCTCCCCACCTACGAACCAGGATCGTGGTAGGCGCCGAACGGACCTCCGCAGCGGCCGTCGGAGCCGATCCGGTCGCTCGTCCGAACGGGGCCAGGATCATCAACGACCCGGGATCGGTCACGGAGCGTGGTGGACGCGCACCTAGCACGACTCCGGCTCGTACATGGGGGCAGTCCGGCATCGGGCCGAGTCGCTCCGGGATGTGGGAGGCCGCGCCACAGTCGCCGCCGTCCATCCGGGCCGGTGGCTCGGACGACGAGGGCGGCCCGGGGGATTCCCCGGCCAGCGTGGCCTGGCTGCGGTCGGGCCGCGGGACGGACCGGCTGGGCCGGCCGTTCCGCTGGGATCCGCCGGCGCCGTCGACCGCCGCGGCCGACAGCTCGGTGGCGAGAGTCGAGCCGGAGCCGCCGCCCCGGCCGCGCGGTGGCAGCACGGTCGGCCTCAGTGACTGGGAGCGTTGGCTTGAGCTCTGTGCCCGGATCGATGGGTTCCCGCGCCATCTCAGCATCCATTCGGGCGGGATGCTCGTCACCGCGGCGCCGCTCATCGACATCGCGCCCCTGGAGCGCGCCACGATGAAGGATCGAGTCGTCGTCCAATTCGACAAGCGCGACGTGGAGACCCTCAAGCTCATCAAGCTGGACCTCCTCGGTCTCGGCATGCTCGCCGCGATCGACGAGACGCTCCAACTCATCCAGTCGGACTGCGCCACCTGCATCGACCTCGACGCGACGCCGGAGGAGATCCCGGAGGTCTTCGCGATGCTCCAGGCGGCCGACACCGTGGGCGTCTTCCAGGTGGAGAGCCGGGCCCAGATGCAGACGCTTCCGAAGTCGAGGCCGCAGAGCCTGGACGACCTCGTCGTCGAGGTGGCGATCATCCGACCCGGCCCGATCCAGGGCAACGCCGTTCACCCATACCTCAGACGCAAGCAGGGTCTCGAACCGGTGACCTACCTCCACCCGAGCCTCGAGCCGATCCTGGCCGAAACCCTCGGCGTGATCCTGTACCAGGAGCAGGTGATGAAGGTTGCCATCGAGGTCGCCGGATTCACGCCGGCCGACTCGGACGGCTTCCGCCGGGCGATGGGCACCTGGCGATCGACGAGCGAGATGGAAAAGCTCCATCGCCAGTTCGTCGATGGGGCGCTGCGCCAGCCGGGCATGGACGAGGAGACGGCCGAGGAACTGTTCCGGCGGGTCGCTGCCTTCGCCAGCTTCGGGTTCGCCAAGAGCCACGCGGCGGCATTTGCCCGGACTGCCTACGAATCGGCGTTCCTGAAGCTGTTCTACCCGGCCCAGTTCCTGGTGGGGCTGATCAACGCCCAGCCGATGGGCTTCTACCCGGTTGAGGTCCTGGTCAACGATGCCAAGCGCCACGGGGTGGCGGTCCTGCCGGTCGATGTCAACGCTTCGTCCTACAGGACGACGACCGAGTGGGCCGGCCGTCCCGGGTGGGCCATCGCCGGCGCGGCGGGCGATCCGCCGTCGCCCGGGGAGCCCGGCCCCCACGATACGGACGAGGGCGAACCCATCCCCGATGGCGCGGGGATCGCGGCCCGGCCGGCGCCGGTCCGATCGTCGTCCTGCTTCAACCCGACGGCGGCCGCACGCGATCGGTGGGCCGCCGAGAGCGCGGTCGGTTGGGCCGTCCGCCTGGGGCTGCACCTGGTGAAGGGGATCGGGGAGCAGCACGCGCAGCTCCTGGATCGGGAGATTGCCAGGAGTTCCTACACCTCGCTGGCCGACGTGGTGGAGCGGACGGGCCTGCCCGAGGGGACCATCGAGCGACTCATCCGGACCGGCGCGCTGGATTCGCTCGGTCGCCCACGGCGGGAACTGCTGTGGCAGCTCCGCGAGGTCGCCGGCGCGTCGCGTGGACGTGCAGATGGGCGGACGATCCGGGGACGGGAGCGAGCGCGCGGGAAACGGTCCGCCGCGACCGGCCGGCCGATGGACTTGCGGCTCCCGGCAACCGATTCCCCGGCGCTGCCCGCAATCACAGAGCCCGAGCGGGTCGGTGATGCCTATGCGGTCGTCGGGCTGGATGCGCGTCGCCAGGTCGTCTCGCTCTTCCGGCCGGCGCTGGAGCGGCTCGGCGCGGTCACGAATGCGTCGCTGGCGGATCGCCGGCCCGGCCCGGTCCGAATCGGCGGTCTGGTCGTCACCCGACAGCACCCCATGACCGCGAAGGGCACGGTCTTCCTGGCCCTCGAGGACGAAACCGGGATGGTCAACGTCACGCTCTGGCCGGACACCTGGGCGCGGCTTCGCGGGGTCGTCCGTCGCCAGGCGCTCCTGCTCGTCGATGGAGAGCTCCAGCGCGAGTCATCGGTCGTGAACGTGGTTGCCCGAGACGTGCAGCCGCTCCCCGACATGGCCACCGGCGCCGGCGGCCCGAACCGCCCCGAGGGCATCCGCCAGCTCGGTCAGGCCGAAATGCGCCGGCTCGCCTGATCAGCTCCGGGCTGGGCGCTTCGACTTCGCGCGCTCGGTCTGGCGACTGCGTGCCCGCTGGGCGCTCGAGAAGTTCAGGAACCGTCGATACCATGCGGCGCCCGAGGCGAAGAGAATGCCCGACAACGGGCCGACCGCGATGGCCGAGACGATGAGGTCCTGCTGACGCGCCGCCGCGACGGGATCCGTGCTCAGCTCCGGCAGCGCCACGTACACGAACGCGATGTAGCCGATCACGTCGACACAGCCCACGAGGAAACCGAGCAGATAGCTGGCCCGCTTGGCGAAGAACCCGGCGATAAAGATCGGGGCCATCGCCGGCGGCAGGACCACGAACTGAAAGAACACCGAGGCGGCCGGGTTCGTCGGGGCAGCGGTCACCGCGACCACGCCGGCCACGACCAGCGCGACGGGAACGAGGAAAGCCCGGGTCCGGAGCAGCCACGGCAACGAAGCGATATCCGCGCGGATATCCGGTCGATGCCAGGACATTCGCATCGAATCCATGAAGCCAATCCGGCGAACCGGAGCGGCCGGACCCGACGCTGCCGTTCCGCGGCCGGCGGAGAGCACGTTGGGAACCGGACCTTCTTCCTCAGGCCCCGTCGTGTCCGCGGGGTCATGGGTCACGCGGTAGCGTCGACGGGCATCGGCGCGGTCGGTGCGCTTGGCACGGGCCACGGTTTCTCCTCGGATTCTGGGGATGCGCGGCTTCCGTGCCGCAGGTGGTTGGCATCGTACCGGATCGACGGCCACCTGCCGGCCGGCGGGTCGGCGACCTCGTTGACTGGCAGGCAAGCCGCCGCCAAGCCGCGATCGATCCACCCGTGAGTGGTCGGGTGTAGAACGATCCCGCTGTTCCGCCCAGCGACCTCGAAGCTCACCTGCCCGGAGGGTCCCTCGGTGGAACGCGCTCGTGTCGCGGCGGCGGCCGCCGTCCTCGCCATCCTCACGCTCAGCACCGTGGCGCTGGCGTCGGTGGCACCGCTGATCCAGGCCTTCAGCTCGACAGCGGTCGTGGCGTGGCCCCCTTCGACGCTGGCGCTCTCCGAACTCCAGACCGGTGGTGGATCCGCCTCCGACGAATTCGTCGAGATCGCGAACACGGGGCCCATCGAGGTCGATCTTGCCGGCCTCGAGGTCGTGTACGTGACGGCCACGGGCGGCACGGTCACGCGGAAGGCCACGTGGCCGTCATCGCTGACCCTCCGACCGGGCCGGCATCTGATCCTGGCGAATGCGTCCGGTGCCTATGTGTCGATTGCCGACGCGACCTACAGCGGGGGGTTCGCGGCGACCGGCGGGACCGTGGTGCTGCGTGTGGTCGGCGGCGGGCCGATCGACGCCATCGGCTGGGGAGACGCCACGAACGGATTTGTCGAGGGATCTCCGGCGCCGGCCCCAAGTCCCGGCCAGAGCATCGAGCGACGTCCAGGGGGTTCGGCCGGCAACACCATCGATACGAACGAGAACTCGCTCGACTGGTTCATCCAGGCGGTGCCCAACCCGCAGAACCTCGCCGCACCGCCGGTCCCGGCGCCTGGCCCGAGCCCGAGCCCGACGGCTGCTGCCACCTTGGACCCGACACCCGGAGCCACCGCCGAACCGACGCCGCTGCCATCTGCACCTGAATCCGTCCCACCCACGCCGTCGGCAGCGCCCACGCCGACGCCTACCCCCGCCCCGACCCCGACCCCGACCCCGACCCCGACCCCGACGCCTACCCCGGCGCCGACCCCCGCCCCGACGGCGTCGCCGTCACCGACAACCGCGCCAACACTATCGCCCACGCCTCCGCCAACGCCGTCGCCGCCGCCCGTGCTCACGCCCGCGCCGTCGCCGAGCCCTTCCCCGACGCCGCCGGCGACCTCCGCCCCAACGGCGTCTCCTCCCCCGACCCCCGCGCCTTCGGCTGGGCCCTCGCCGTCACCGGCACCCTCGCCGTCACCGGCACCCTCGCCGTCACCGAGCCCGGTCGCCATCTTGATCGTCGAGGCGCGCGGTCTCCCGCTCGACAGCGCTGCCCTGATCGAAGGCATCCTGACGACCGATCTCCCATCGCTCGAGTCGGGACGGGTCGGCTTCGTGCAGGATGGAACTGCCGGCATCGCCGTCTATCTCGATGCCACGCCCACGACGGCGATCGTCGCGGGAACGATGGTGCGTTTGGCAGGCACGATCGACGAGCGCTACGGCGCGCGCACGATTCGGGTCGCGACGTCCGCCATCACGATCCTCGCCGACCTCGGTCTGCCAGCTCCGGCCGTTGCCTCGACCGGCTCGATCGACGAGTCCCTCGAGGGCCTGCGCGTCAGCGTCACGGGGGTCACGGTCGGTGCTCCGACGACGTACGCCGACGGCCGTGGGCTCCTCGTGGACGATGGTTCCGGGCAGGTGCGGGTCATCGTGGGGTCGATCGCCATGGGCACTGCGAGTGCGCCGTCCGGGACGCTGGTCACGGTCGTCGGACCCGTCGGCCAGCGCGACAGCACCGGTTCCGGGTCGGCAGGCTACCGAATCCACGCGACGCTCGCGGGCGAGCTGGTCATTCTGCCCGATCCGTCGCCGTCCCCGACACCCGCGCCGACGCCGTCGGCCAGCCCGGAGCCAACCGAGGAGCCGTCACCCGCACCGACCGCCACCATCTCCCCGTCTCCGACGCCTTCCGCGGACCCGACGGCATCCCCGATTCCGACCACGTCCCCGATCCCGACGCCGACGTCCGGCGCAGCCATCTCGATCGCCGAGGCGCGGTCACGGCCGGCTGGGACGACGGTCACGGTCGTCGGCGTCGTGGTGGCTGAGGCGGGACGTCTCGGCGTGCCGCCCCTGATCTCGATCGCCGATGCCAGCGGCGGGATCGCGGTGCGTCTGCCAGAGGGCGTGCCATTCCCCGCCCGTGGCCAGATCCTCCAGATCAAGGGCGCCTCTTCCGCGCCCTATGGACAGCTCGAATTGCGACCGGTCGCGAGCGGGATCGTCGACGTCGGCCTCGGCACGCTGCTCGACCCACAGCTCGTCACGGGAGCCGAACTCGGCGAGGGCACCGAGGGCCGACTCAGTGTGTTCGTCGGGACGCAGGTCGGGCCCGCGCGCAGGAGTGCACCCGGGGACATCTCGATCGACGTTGTGGATGCGTTCGGAACGCGGGTCCGGGTGATGTCCGATACGTCCAGCCGGATCACCGTGGCCGATCTGCATGCCGGGACTACGTACCGTCTGACGGGAATCGTCGGGCAACGGGCCTCGAGCCGGGGAGCCCTGGACGGCTATCGATTGTGGCTGCGCGACCGCGCGGACATCGCCCCGGCAAGCTCGGGTGGAACGGACGGTGACCCGGGACCGAGCACCGGCCCAAGCGGGGTTGGCGTGATCTCCATCGCGGCCGCGCGTGCGCTCGGCGAGGGCAGCGTCGCGTTGACCGGCGTCGTCATCGCCGGACCCGGGCTGCTCGACAAGGATGGCCGACGCATCGTCATCGAGGACGAAACCGGCGGGATCGAGGTCCTCGTCGCGGCGGATGTTGCTGCGCCCGGTCTTGGCACTCGCGTGCGCGTGGGAGGAGACCTGGGCCGGGCATGGGATGCGCCGCGAATCCGTGCGACGACACTCGGCATCCTCGACCTGCACGTGGAATCGACCCCGATCGCCCTGAACGCCGCCCCGGGCGAGGCCCAGGAGTGGCGGCTCGTTCGGGTCGCCGGAACGGTGACCAAGGTGACCCGCCTCGGAGATCGGTGGCGCGCGGACCTGCGGGTCGGCACCGCCAGCGTGCTCATCGCGGGGCTGTCGGGCAGCGGCATCCCCTCGACCACGCTGGTTGAGGGCCGTGTCGCGACCATCATCGGGTTCGTGCATCGGCCGTATCCGAGCGCAACTGATCGCCGCTGGGCTGTGACGCCACGCGCCTCCGGCGACATCGCCCAGGGACCCGCGATCGCATCGGGGGGCAGCAATTCGACCAGGGGCGGATCCACTCCGGAGACGGCAACCTCCTACGCGCGACCGGCCGAGGCGCCAGACCGCCCGCCCGACGTCGACCTGGCCACGCTTGTCGATCATGTCGGCACGTTGGTGCGCGTCGGTGGGCTGATCAGCGGGGTCGAACCCGACGGGTTCATCCTGGATGATGGCACCGCGACGAGCATCCTCGTGCTGCGCGGGGAAGCCGCTGCCTTTGGCGCCCTCCTGCATCGCGGGGATGCCATCGGTGTCGTGGCGACGGTCGAGGCAATCGAGGGCAACGTTCGCCTGGTGGTTGCCGACCCGGCGGGTTTGGTACGTCTCGGCGCGCTCGGAGAGGTCGTTCCGATCGCGGCGATCGCAACAGGGGCCCCGGGCTCGGCCGTGGAGGAAGGTGGGTCGGGCGCATCGCCGTCGGGCGGGGTCGGTGGGTGGGTGCTGATCATGGGCCTGTTCGCCGTGGCCGCGGCCACGCTCACGACGTCAATCACGGGTCGCCGACGGGCTCGTCGTCGACTCCTGGAGATGGTCATGGCGCGCCTGGTGAGCCTCCGCGAGGGGGACGGGCGGTCGACAGTCACGCCATGACCGCGGTCGGTACCGCCATTTCACGCTCAGATCGGCTGTCGGAGGACAGCGACTCTGACCGATAGTGGGACAGCGACTCTGTCACCGTGGTCGAACGGCACTGTATCGCCGCCAGGGATGGTTTGGGTCGCGGCCGAGTTGACGGGTGGGCCCGGCAGATG
>JBKKBB010000215.1:0-5169 GCA_046714395.1 Candidatus Limnocylindrales bacterium
CCAAGCAGCTGGGCGACGTCCTGTTCGGCGAACTCCAGCTGCCGAAGGGCCGCAAGACCAAGACCGGCTATTCGACGGACGCCACCGTCCTCGAGGAGCTCGCCGACGTGCACCCGGTCGTGCAGCCCGTCCTCGACTGGAGGATCTACACGAAGCTTCGATCGACCTACGTCGAGGCGCTGCCGGCGCTCATCGCGGACGACGGGCGGGTCCATACGACCTTCCACCAGGCCGTCGCGGCGACCGGGCGGCTGTCCTCGTCCGACCCGAACCTCCAGAACATCCCCATCCGGACACCCCTCGGACGACGAATCCGCCGGGCGTTCGTGGCCGGCTCAGCAGACCACGTCCTGGTGGCGGCGGACTACTCCCAGATCGAACTCCGGATCATCGCCCATGTCTCGGGCGACGAGCACCTGCGGGCGGCGTTCGAGCGCGGGGCAGACATTCACCGGGAGACGGCTGCCCGGGTGCTCCACAAGGCACCCGAGGAGGTCACCGGCGACGAGCGGTCGATGGCCAAGATGGTCAACTTCGGTCTGGCCTACGGGATGAGTGACTTCGGGCTGTCCAGTCGCGCCGGCATCAGCCGGCAGGAGGCCCAGGAGTTCATCAGTTCCTACTTCGCCGCCTATTCGGGGATCAGCTACTACATGCTCCATGTCAAGGAAACCGCACGCCGGGACGGATTCGTCTCGACCCTCCTGGGTCGCCGGCGGTATATCCCGGAGCTCCATGCCGCGAACCCATCGTTGCGCGGGGCCGGTGAACGCATGGCCATCAACATGCCGATCCAGGGAACCGCGGCCGACATCGTCAAGATCGCGATGATCCGGCTCGACGCGCGGCTCGCGGCGGACGGCTTTCACGCCCGGCCCCTCCTCCAGGTCCACGACGAGCTCCTTCTGGAGGTGCCCCGCGACGAGGTCGATCGCCTGGTCCCGATCCTGCGCGAGGTCATGGAGGGCGCGCTGACGCTCGACGTGGCCCTGACCGTCGACGTCAAGGTCGGGGACGACTGGGAGTCGATGGTGCCGCTGGCGCGAGTGGACGCCCCGTTGGCCGAGGTCGGCGAGGCCCCTGCGACGGTCGACGGTTAGGCCATGGGCACGCTCGATCCCGAGACCGAGGAGTTGGAGGCCGTCCTGGAGAACCGGCTCGTCCTCGCGTGGGTCGAGGCCGCGAGGTTGGCCGCGGATGCCTGAGCTGCCCGAGGTGGAGACGGTCGCGCGTGACCTGCGCCGCCTGGTTCTGGACGCTCGGATCACTGGTGCCACGAGCCTGTGGGGTCGGACCTTGCGGACGCACGATGCGGCATCGATCGGCCCGGCCCTCGCGGGTCGCCGGATTGAGTCCGTGGATCGACGCGGCAAGCAACTCGTTGTGCGGCTGTCCGGCGACGCCGTACTGACCGTTCACCTCAAGATGACCGGGCAGTTGTTCGTGGTGTCGCAGGCGGCACCTCCTGACCCACATGTCAGGCTCGTACTCGTCCTGGACGACGGCCGCGAGATCCGTTTCCGGGACATCAGGAAGTTCGGCAAGGTTGGGCTGTATGCGACCGACCGAGCGACCGGTGAACCAGTTCACGAGATCGGCGGCGCCGCCGTGTTTGCCGGCGTTGGTCCCGAGCCCCTCGACGACGCCTTCACATTGCGCGCGTTTCGCGGTCGGTTGCGCGTGCGACGCGGCCGGCTGAAGCCCCTCCTGCTGGACCAGGGGTTCGTGGCCGGGATCGGCAATATCTACGCCGACGAAGCACTCTGGGCGGCCCAACTCCACCCGCTCCGCTCGGTCGCCACGATCCGCCCGCCCGACGAGCGCCGGCTGTATGGCGCGGTTCGCAGAATCCTGTCGGAAGCGGTCGAGCGACGCGGCAGTTCGATCGATGACTACACCGCACCCGACGGCGATGGCTCGATGCAGGAGCACCTGCTGGTCTACCAGCGAGCCGGCCAGCCGTGTGCGCGCTGCGAACGACCGATCCGCCGGATCGTGATCGGGGCCCGGGCGACCCACTTCTGTTCGTGGTGTCAGCGCTTGCCGAGCGCCGACCGGAAGGGCGCTGCGGCGATCCTTCGCGAGTTGACGCCGCGCCCCGGGGTGGGTACCGGGCGACGGGGGCGCCGCTGGTCCGAACTGGACGGGCCGGCCGCATTAGGCCGGACGCGGTCAGAAACAGAGGCCGCCGTCGAGCGTGCCCGCGCGCGAGCCGACCGAACCCGCCGCGCCGCCACGACGCGCCGCGCTGCTGCCCGCACGAGCGTCGGTGGCGCCTGATGTCCATCATTCGGCTGACCGGGGTCGGCAGGGAAGTCGGCACCTTCGTGATCCTCGACGGCATCGATGCCGCGATTGCCGTGGGGGACCGGGTCGGTCTGGTCGGTCCCAACGGTGCGGGCAAGACGACGCTCATGCGCATCGCGGCCGGCCTGGACGAACCGGACACCGGCACCGTGTCGCGCAAGCGCGGGCTGACCCTGGGCATGCTCGCGCAAGAGGCTCACTTCGACGAGGCCTTCATGGCATCGCCCGACGTCAGGACCGCCGTCCGGCATGGTGCCGCACATCTGGAAGACATGGCTGAGGAGCTCGCGAACCTCGAGCGAGCGGGCAGCGTCGCGGAGCCGGCCTACGCGGATCTGCAGCATCGGTTCGAAGTCCTCGGGGGATACACCATCGATCAGCGGGTGGATGCGACGTTGTCCGGCCTCGGGTTCAGCCCCGAGGAAGTCACGCGACCGCCGAGCGGGTTGTCCGGCGGGGAACAGACGCGGGCCGCCCTCGCCCGGTTGGTCATCGCGGATCCGGACCTGCTGCTGCTGGACGAACCGACGAACCACCTGGATCTCGGTGCGCTCGAGTGGCTCGAGGAGCATCTCCGTCGCCGCCATGGCTCGCTCCTGGTGGCCTCGCACGACCGCGCGTTCCTGGACGCGACCGTGACCCGGATCTGGGAGCTTCGGGACCGGCGGATCACCGTCTTCAAGGGCGACTACCACGCGTATCACCGCCAGCGCGAGGAGCGGGATGCGCGGGCGGCCAAGGACGTGGAGTCTCATGGTGCGGCGATCGCCCGCGAGCGGGAACTCGTCCAGCGCTACCGGAGCCACCGCAAGTTCTCCAAGATGCATGAACATGAGGCTCGCCTGGAGCGGTTGCAGACGAGCGAAGTGGACGCACCCAAGGCGACCCGGCGACTCCGTCTTCCGCAGGCCGCGCTCGTCGGCGCGAGACCGGCGAGGTCGGGCGAGATCGTGCTCCGGGCGGCTGAATTGGAGGTGGGGTACCTCCCGGTGCTCGGTTCGGGAGGAAGTGCCGTCAGCGTGGCGACCGCACCCGCGCTCTCGGCACAACGTGGGGATCGGATCGGCATCGTCGGCCCGAACGGCGCCGGCAAGACGACCCTGCTCCGAACCATCGCCGGTGAGCTGCCGGCGCTTGACGGGACGCTGACATTCGGGAACGGCGTCCAGCTCGGATACCTCGCCCAGCTGCGCGCGGCAGCGATCCCGGGCGCCACGGTCCTCGAGGCAATTCTTGAGGCAGCCCCGGTGACGTCCGGCGAGGGCCGCGCATACCTGGCCCGGTTTCTCTTTCGCGGTGACGACGCGTTCAAGGAAGTCCGCCTGTTGTCCGGCGGTGAGCGCAGTCGGCTCGAACTGGCACTCCTCGGAATCACTGCCGCGAATCTCCTGTTGCTCGACGAACCGACCAATCACCTCGACGTCGGAGCTCGCGAGGCGATCGAGGGTTTTCTTCGGGAGAGTCCGTCGACGATCCTGGTCGTGTCGCACGATCGGCGCTTCCTGGAGACGGTCTGCGAACGCCTGTGGGTCGTGGATGGCGGACGCATGGCCGCGTTCGAGGGCGGCTACCGGGCGTGGCGTGACGCCGTCGCCGGAGGATGGACCGTGGCCGCGGCGATCGAACTCGAGCGCCGTCGCCTGCAACCGGTCCGCGGCCGAGTTGCCTCTGACGCTGTCAGGTCGCCGCAGATGGCCGACCCCCAGGGAGCGACGGCCGGCCAGGCTCCGTCGTCTCGGGGGGCGCGGCCCGCACCTGCCCAACCGGCGGCGCAAGGTCCGCGGCCCGCGAGCGGCCCCAGGGCGGCGAAGCTGTCCAAGGACGCTTACCGCCGACAGCGCGAGACGGTGGACGCGGACCTGACCCGCCTTGGACTGCGCAAGAATCACCTCGAGCTGGCTACCGGGGACCCGGCGATCCAGGCCAATTTCGTGGAGCTGCGCCGAGTTACCAGCGAGCTCGCCGATGTTGAGGCCGCGCTGGCAGCCGTGGAGGATGCCTGGTTGGCCCTGGAAGAGCGGGCCCCGTGACGATCCGCATCGGGATCACCGGACCGATTGGCTGCGGCAAGTCCACGGTGGCGGGCCGGCTGCACGACCTCGGTGCCGTCGTGGTCGATGCGGATCAGGTGGCCCGGGACGTCGTCGAGCCCGGATCCCCGGCGCTGGAGGCGGTCGTGGAGGCATTCGGTCCGGACATCCTGGCCGCCGACGGCAAACTCGATCGGGCGCGCCTCGGACGCATCGTCTTCGCGGACGCGGCCGAGCTCGCGCGCCTCGAGTCGATCATCCACCCGGCGATCCGGCCGCGGATCGTCGATGCGATCGCGGCCGCGGTCGCATCGGGGGCACCGGCCGTCGCGATCGAGGCGATAAAGCTCGTCGAAGGTGGACTGGCCCGTCTGTGCGATGAGGTCTGGCTGGTGACCTGCTCGGAGGATGAGCAGCGGGTGCGCCTCACCGGACGGGGGACCGCGCCGGATGAGGCCGACCTGCGGATCGAGGCCCAGGGCTCCATCGAGGAGCGGCTGCGGCCGGCGGCGACCCGGGTCATCGACACGAGCGGGCCCCTCGACCTGACCCTCGCGAAGGTCGAGACGGCCTACCGCGAGGCCATAGCCGGCGGACGCGCGGCGAGCCGCCGGAAACCCGCGGGACCCGAGGCGCGGTAGCCGTTCAAAGGTACCGAACAGGCGTTCTAAAGGTCGCGTGGGCTGCTAAACTTGCTTCGTGCCTGACTTCAAACTCGTTGCCCCATTCGAGCCGACCGGCGATCAACCGCAGGCGATTGCCCGCCTGACCGAAGGCCTCGCCAAAGGGTTTCGTCACCAGACGCTGCTCGGCGCGACCGGGACCGGCAAGA
>JBKKBB010000216.1:0-2812 GCA_046714395.1 Candidatus Limnocylindrales bacterium
TGAACCGAAGGGCCGTGCCCCACAGGTCCGTGCGCCCATCCGCCACCGCCGCCTGGTAGATGGCCGCCATCGTCGTCGATGGCGTGATCGGGTAGACGCAGGCGACCTCGGCGAGGCGGCTCTCGACGTGGGCAACAGCTTCGGAGCCGTCCACGATTGCGGGGATCCCCGGATAGGCGACCGGCCGGGGGTGCGCGCGATCGGAGAGACGCGGTGCGACGGTGGACGTCATGGCCCAAGGGTGGGCGGACCGGCCCCGCCTGGACGAGGACCCTGTGGCCCCATGCCGGGGGGCCGCATGGCCCAACAGCCACCGGCGCGGAAGGACCCGCTACCCTTCGTGCCCATGCACGCGAACGCGTCCCGGAGCACCGACTGGTGGCGACATGCGGTCGTGTATCAGGTCTACATCCGGAGCTTCGCCGACGGGAACGGTGACGGGATCGGGGACATCTCGGGGATCCGGCAGCGTCTCCCCTACCTTCGTGATCTGGGCGTTGATGCGATCTGGATCACCCCGTGGTACCCGTCGCCGATGGCCGATGGCGGGTATGACGTTGCGGACTATCGCGAGATCGACCCGGTCTTTGGAACCCTCGACGATGCGGATGGCCTGATCACCGATGCCCATCAGCTCGGGCTGCGCGTGCTCATCGACATCGTCCCGAATCACACGTCCGGCCAGCACGCCTGGTTCCGGGAGGCCCTCGCAAGCCCTCCGGGCTCGACGGCCCGGGCTCGCTACCACTTCGTCGAGGGCCGCGGACCACATGGCGACGAGCCGCCCAACAACTGGCCGAGCGTGTTTGGCGGGCCGGCCTGGGTTCGGGTCCGGGAACCCGACGGGCGGCCCGGACAGTGGTTCCTCCACGTCTTCGCGCCAGAACAGCCGGACCTGAACTGGGAGAACACCGAGGTCCGCGGGGAGTTCGAGTCGATCCTTGCGTTCTGGCTGGACCGTGGTGTTGACGGCTTCCGCATCGACGTGGCCCACGCCATGATCAAGGCGCCCGGCCTGCCAGACCTCCCTCCCGAGAACGTCGCCGACGAGCCGCTTGCGCCGGGCACGCACCCACACTGGGATCAGGAAGGCGTCCACGAGATCCATCGCTCGTGGCGCCGCGTCATGGATCGATACTCAGGAGAGCGGATCCTCATCGGCGAGATCGGCGTCGAGGACCCGGAGCGACTAGCGGCATACCTTCGGCCCGACGAACTCCAGGCAGCGTTCAACTTCGCGTACATGGGCGCCGCCTGGGATAGCCACGTGCTCCGAAGGATCATTGACGCGACGCTCAAGGCACATCGACGCATCGGGGCGACGCCGACCTGGGTGCTGGGAAATCATGATTCGACCCGCCTGGTCACCCGGTTGGGGCGGCCGTTCACGGGCTTTCGCAACCGTGAACTCGACGATATCCTCCCGACCGATCTCGATCTCGGCACCAGGCGGTCGCGGGCTGCCATCCTGCTGATGCTCGCGCTGCCCGGGTGTGCCTACCTCTATCAAGGGGACGAGTTGGGCCTCTGGGAAGTCGAAGATCTACCGGAGCAGGTCCTCAAGGACCCGATCTGGGAGCGCAGCGGCCACGTGATTCGCGGGCGGGACGGTTGTCGAGTTCCGCTCCCGTGGGCCGGCGCTGCCCCACCGTTCCAGTTCGGACCGGACGGTTCCGATCCGTGGCTCCCTCAGCCCGAATCCTGGAGGAGCCTGACCGTGGACGCGGAGTCCCGTGACGGCGACTCCATGTTGGCGCTGTACCGGACCGCGCTCAGCCTCCGGCGCCGGCTGGACGGCTTCCGCACCGAGAACTGCGAGTGGCTGCCGAGCCCAAGGGGAACCCTGCTCTTCCGTCGAGGCGACGGGATCCACTGCGCCGTCAACATCTCCGGCGAGGTCATGGCGATGCCGATGGACGTCGAACCGCTCGTGAGCTCTGTCTCCGACGTTAGCCGGCTGCCTCGCGACGCGGCGGCGTGGTACCGGGCTCGCGGGGTTCGCTAGCCTCCTCCGCCAGCAGGCTCTCGATGGCTCCGGAGATGGCATCGGCGAGCGCCGGCAGGGCTGCCCCGACCACACGCGAGAACCGCTCGCCATAACCGAACCACTTGCCGCCGATCCCGACAAACACACCATTGGGCAGGGAACCACGAACAACTTCGGCGATGAGCAGGGTGTCGTCCACGGACAGGGCGTGGAATGAGCGTGGGGCGACTCCCTCGGCGCCGCGCGCGAGATCGCTGAGCGGCACGGTGATGATCGAGCCCGGCTCGATGCCGACGACCGTATCCACGACGAGGCAGGCCTCATCCGCCCGAACGTCGATGAGGTCGGTCACCTCGAGTTGCGGGCAGCGCCGGATTTCGATCCTGGATCGAAGTCGCTCGGACAGCCGGGGCAGCACCCGCACGATTGCCGCGAGCGGCGCGCTGTCATCGCAACGGTCACCCATCCCGCAGACGAGAATGCGGAGGTCAGGCGCCAGCGCCGTCACGGAGCCTGCCCACCACGGCGAGCGAGGACAACCGTCGCGTGCAGCTCGCAACGCAGGCACTGAGGACCGGACATCGGTGGAGACCTCCACGATCGACGGTACGGGTGCCGGCTCGGCGGGCGGCAGCGCCATCAGGCCCGAAGAGGCCGGCCACCGGCCCTCCGCTGGCCGGGACCCGGACCTCGTGGTCACACGCAACTCGGGACCTTCGGCCCTATCGGTGCGCCGCAACCGGCCGAAGAATCACAGGTGCGGTGGATATCGGAGGGGACGCCCGGTATCCACCCTTTCGATTCTGCCGTCGTCTGTTCCCGGCC
>JBKKBB010000217.1:0-4320 GCA_046714395.1 Candidatus Limnocylindrales bacterium
CGCGCCGCGGCTCGCGGATTCCATCGAGACGGCGCTTCGCCTCGGCGAGGGAGTCGTGTTGGTCGCCCCGGTCCCGCGCGAGGATGAAGCGCCGGACTTCGACGAGCGTCGATTCTCGGAGCGCTACTCGTGTCCGTACGACGGGACGACCATCGATGACCTGGAGCCGCGCAGCTTCTCGTTCAACTCGCCGCATGGTGCCTGCTCGTCGTGCACGGGCCTGGGCACGCGCCTGGAGATCGATCCCGATCTCGTCATCCCGGATCGCTCGAAGAGCGTCATGGGCGGGGCGGTTCGAGCCAACGGGATGCCCACCGACGCCTCGTGGCGGATGAAGATCACCGAGGCGATCTTCGAGTCCCACGGCTGGGATCCCACGGTCCCCATTCGTGATCTCCCGCCAGAGGCCGTCGAGTACCTGCTGTATGCCAAGAAGGACGAGAAGGTCGTCATCCGGTACAAGCACGAGCGCGGCGAGAACTCCTACGTCGCTTCGTTCGAAGGTGCCGTCACGAACCTCGAACGGCGCTATCGGGAGACCGAATCCGAATTCATCAAGCTCGAGCTGCAGAAGTACATGGTCGAGCGCCCCTGTCCGACCTGCGCCGGAAAGCGACTGCGGCCCGAGGCCCTCGCCGTGACGGTGGACGGGCGGGATATCTCGAGCATCGCCGATCTCTCGATCACCGACGCGTTCGCGTGGTCCGAGGCCCTGGCGGTGCGGATCAGCGAGCGCGAGCGGACGATCGCCCATCAGCTGCTCAAGGAGATCCGGGCCCGGCTTGGATTCCTGGTGGACGTCGGGCTCGACTACCTGACGATCAACCGGACCAGCCAGACGCTGTCGGGCGGTGAGGCCCAGCGGATTCGGCTCGCCAGCCAGATCGGGACGACGCTCATGGGCGTCCTGTACATCCTGGACGAGCCATCGATCGGATTGCACCAGCGGGACAACGCCAAGCTCATCGCGACCCTGACCCGGCTGCGCGACCTCGGGAACACCGTCCTGGTGGTGGAGCATGACGAGGAGACGATCCGGACCGCAGACTGGGTGATCGACATCGGGCCCGGTGCCGGCGAGCACGGTGGCGAGATCATCGCGAACGGGACCATCGACGTCGTCCTCGCCGAGCCACGGTCCGTGACCGGCGCGTACCTCCGGGCCGAACGCGTCGTCCCGATTCCGGAGCGCCGGCGCGACGGCAACGGGCGTCGCCTGACCGTCCGGGGCGCCCGTGCCCACAATCTCCAGAAGGTCGATTTTTCGCTCCGCCTGGGGACGTTCACGGCGGTGACCGGGGTCTCGGGCAGCGGCAAGTCCACGCTCGTGACCGAGGTGATGTATCGAGCGTTGGCCCGCGAGCTCCACGGCGCCCGGGCCATGCCGGGTCCGCATGACGCGCTCGAAGGTGCGGAGCACATCGACAAGATCATCGAGATCGACCAGAGCCCGATCGGCCGCACGCCGAGATCGAATCCGGCGACGTACACGGGTCTGTTCGGGACGATCCGCGAGCTGTTCGCCGCGACGCCCGAGGCCCGCGTTCGCGGCTACAAGCCCGGTCGTTTCTCGTTCAACGTCAAGGGCGGGCGGTGCGAGAACTGCAAGGGCGACGGGATCATCAAGATCGAGATGCAGTTCCTGCCGGATGTCTATGTCACCTGCGAGGTCTGCAAGAGCAAGCGCTACAACCGCGAGGCGCTCGAGATCCACTACAAGGGCCGCTCGATCTCCGACGTCCTCGAGATGACGGTCGCCGAGGGCGTCGAGTTCTTTGCCGCCGTGCCCACGATCGCGGCGAAACTGCGAACGCTCAACGACGTCGGGCTCGGCTACATCCACCTCGGCCAACCGGCTACCACGCTGTCCGGCGGTGAGGCTCAGCGGGTGAAGCTATCCACCGAGCTCTCGAAGCGGGCCACCGGCAAGACGCTCTATGTGCTCGATGAGCCAACGACCGGGCTGCACTTCGCCGATGTCGAGAAGCTGCTCCAGGTGCTCCATCGACTCGTTGACGCCGGCAACACGGTGCTGGTCATCGAGCACAACCTCGATGTCATCAAGACCGCCGACTGGATCGTCGACCTCGGCCCGGAGGGCGGCGCCCGTGGGGGCCTGATCATCGCGGAAGGGACGCCCGAGGATGTCGCCGCGGTCGAGGGCTCGGCCACCGGGGAGTACTTGGCGCGGGTCCTTCGCGGCGAACCGCTCGTGCCGCTCTCGCATGTGACCTTCGCCGAGGAAGCCGGGCAACGCCGGGCGGTGGCCGAGGCATCCGCCGGCCAGGACGTGGGCGACGGAGGGAACGGCGCCGCGCCCGCGACGAAGCGGCGTGAGGCGGTGGCTGCGCGCGGTCGTGGCTGAGCGCGATCGTGGCTGAGCGCGAGCGGGTGCCGGCGCGGCACGAATATCCCGAGATCGACGCAGCGGCACTCGATGCGGCGCGTGCCGCAGATCGACTGCTCGCGGCAGCCATCGAGGCTGGTTCGTCGCGCTGGATCCGCTACGTTTCGACGATGCCGGATCGGCTTCGGGACGATCCGATTCCCGGGCTCCGCGCGACGGCCCGCGCAGGCCGGGCGGCCTTCGGGCCGAAGGATTCCATTCGCGATGCCGTGTCGTCGGCGGCGACCGAGCCGTTCCTCGAGGCGATCGATCGATTGCTGAAGCTCATCGCGCGCTGGGAGCTGCATCGCCGCGACTGACCGACGGGCGCGCTCGTGCCGCCGCTCGAGGCCGGGCCCGCTGCGCCGCGCCTGCACCATGGCCCTTGGCGGACCGTGCTTACAGCCCGCCGTGACGCCGGGATCATCATATTGGCGGTTAGCGGGCCCCCAAGGTCCGGCGCGCCGGCCTGCTGTCGGCTGGCCGAGCACGGAACCCCGGCGCCGCGTGCTCGGAAAGGCGGCCGGAGCGGCCGGGTGGACCGTCGGTCCGACGCTCGAACCGCCTAATCCCCGCGCAAGTCCGGGATTTGACGCTGGGGGCGTCACGGGACGGGATAAGCCCAGCGCTGGCGGAGGAGAACCCCGGGCTGGCACGAGGCCGGCGGGCGGCCCCGGCGGGCGGCCCCGGCGCATGGAATGATCCGGTGCGTCGCGCCGGCTGGCTGACGCCGCGCGATTGGCTGCGGCGGGAGTTCAGACGCGGCGTTTACCGGGCCGGGGAATGAGCCGCGGCGTCCGCGCCCGGTAGCTCGAGTACTCGGGGAAACGCGCTTCCAGCCACGCCTCCTCGCGTCGCGCTTTCAATTCGAAGAAGGCGAGGAGCAACACGGCCATGGCCAGCGTCGCAGGCGATGCCATCACGAGACCCCACCCGATCGACCCAATGATCAGGCCGCCATAGATCGGATGGCGGACCTGGCCGTAAACACCAGTCTGCACGAGCTCGGCTTCGTCGCGGGGGTACGGCAATGGTGTCATGGCCTCGCGCAGATCGTGGATGCCGAGGACGACGAGGGCCAGGCCGCCAGCCATCAGAAGCACTCCGACCGCGAGGGTGGTGAGGCGAACCTCACCCGTCCAGGCCGGGCCGAGGAACCCCGCCAGCCCGGTCAGCGCCATAAGGGCCATCTGGATCGCGACCCAGCCTTCACCGCGGGGCCCGAGTGACGGAAGTCTCGACATGTCGTCGATCCTACGCCGCCGGCCGCAGGTCGTCCGGATCGAACGCCTCGAGCAGGAACTGGGACGGCGCGTCCGGGTCGAAGGACAGGGTGAGGGACCGGCGCGCCCGCGTCCACGCGACGTAGGCGAGGCGGCGCTCCTCCTCCAGCGCGCGTTCCGGGTCCTCGGCGTCGGCGATGGAGCGAGCGCTCGGAAAGCGGCCCGCGTCGAGGCCGATCACCGCAACGTGGTCGAATTCGAGGCCCTTGGTCCCGTGGGCGGTGGCGAGAGTCAGCGCCGCGTCGTCTTGGCGCAGGCGAGCGAGCCGAGCCCGTACGTCGCCGATCGCCGCGGCCAACCCTTCGAGGTCGGTGAAGCGCGGCGCCCACGCGAGCAACGCGGCGGCCGCTCCAGCCTCTCCGCCCGCGGCCGCACCTCGAAGGTTGGCAAGCTGAACCAGCAGCGGCAGGTCCGCCGCGTCGGATGCAAGCCGTTCCAGGAGTCGGTCGATGTGCGCCGATTCGAGGATCAGATCCACGCCCCGGGCCTGGAACGGAACCTCCGCATCGAGACAGGCCACAACCGCCGGCAGCAGCTCGCGGTTGGTACGAGCGAGGATCGCCCGCGTCGAGTCGTCCATCGGCCACGATCGCAGGATCGCCGCCGCCGCCTCCGTCGCCTCGGACTGCGTGGGCGCCAGGATCAGTCGTC
>JBKKBB010000218.1:0-9609 GCA_046714395.1 Candidatus Limnocylindrales bacterium
TGCCGGAGCTGCGAGAGCGGTCCGGGCTGACTGAACCGGTCAGGGACTACGTGCTCGGCCAGCCGGCCACAGGCCAGTTCCTGGATCTGCTCAAGCCGCTGCTGGCCTTCACGATCCCGGCCTTCGAGGAAGAGGGCAAGAGTCGGCTCACGATCGCAGTCGGGTGCACCGGGGGACAGCACCGCTCGATCGTCCTGGTCGAGGTGCTCGCGGCCTGGCTCCGCGCCCAGGGCCACGGGCCGGTGGGCGTCTTCCACCGCGAGCTCGAGCGCCGATGAACCTGCGCCGCTGGCTGCTGCCTGGCATCGGCATCAAGCGCTGGCTGGGCGTCGTTTTCGGCGGACTCTTCCTGCTGGCGCTCGCCGTGGCGCACGTCGTTCGCCAGGCCACCCTCGGCGTCAACCCCGAGGGCCTGGCCGGGAGCCTGATCGACGGGATCACCCTCCAGTTCCTGCCCTATCCGCTGCGAGGCCTGATCGTCGGGTCGGTCGGCTTGGCGCTGGTCGTGATCGGCGGGGTGCGCGTGCTGCGTGCCGTGACCGAACCGCTGCGATCCGCCGACGAGGAGCAGCCGCTGGTGGAAGTCCTGTATCAGAAGCGTCTGCTCGCGCGCGGGCCGAGGATCGTCGCCATCGGCGGCGGCACGGGTCTCTCGGCGCTGCTGCGCGGTCTGAAGGAGCACACCAGCAACATCACGGCGATCGTGACCGTGGCCGACGACGGGGGGTCGTCCGGGGTCTTGCGGGACGAGCTCGGGATCCCGGCGGTCGGAGACATCCGGAACTGCATCGCCGCCCTGGCGGATGCGGAGCCACTCATGCGCGAGTTTCTCGGCTACCGGTTCCCCGGCGGCCGAAAGGAGGACGGCCTGCCGGTGGAGACGGCACCAGGCGCGCTGGGGGGCCACGCGATTGGCAACCTCCTGATCGCGGCGCTGACGGCCGTTGAGGGCGGGGACTTCGAGGAGGGGGTGCGACGCATGAATCGTGTCCTGGCCGTGCGCGGCCAGGTCCTGCCGGCGTCGCCGACGCCGATCACCCTGCACGCCCGGACAAGGAACGGCGTGATCGTCTCGGGGCAATCGCACGTGATGCGGACGCCGGGCATCGAGCGGGTGTGGATCACCCCGGCCGACGTCGCCGCGGCATCCGATGCGGTAGCGGCCGTGGCCCAGGCCGACATCATCGTGCTCGGTCCGGGCAGCCTGTTCACGAGCCTGTTGCCGGTCCTGCTAGTTCCGGAGATCCGCCACGCGCTGATCAGGACGACGGCCCTGCGCATGTATGTCTGCAACGTCGCGACACAGGCCGGTGAAACCGCCGGGTACGACCTCGCGGACCATCTCGAAGCGCTCATCGCGCACACAAGCCCGGGCCTCGTCGACCTCGTCCTGGCCAACGACCGGTTCGACGCCCGGGTCCCGCGCGACTGGTTGGCCGAATCCGTCCGACTCCGGTGGCCACCTGCGATCGAGCCCGTGCCCACGCTTGTGACCGAGGACGTCGTCGATTCGGTGAACGCCCACCGTCACGATCCGGCACGTCTTGCGGAGGCGGTGCTCCGGATCGCCGACCGCGAGCTCGCGGCGCGCCGCCGATCCGGCGTGGCCCGCTCGGCCTGAGCCGGAGCACCGCCCTCGTGCGTACCAGCCCGTGAGCGAGGCCGATCGCGACCTGGTCGCCGCCCTGCGGGCGGAGCTTGCGGCGATCGATCCGACCCGGGCCTGTGATCTTGCCGCCGAACTGGCCGGTCTGTCCCACCGCCCGAGGCGCCCGACGGTCCCGCATCGAGATCCGGTTCTGGCGCGCCTCGCCCTCCGTCTGCAACGACGACGGACGCCCCTGGCCGCCACTCGATTCGACTGGGCCTCATCCGCCGAGCACTGTCGAATGGCCTACCTCCGTGGCCTGTTCCTGGCTCGTGGGTCGCTCAGCGTCGCGGGCGCGCGATCGCATCTCGAGCTCGTCGTCGAGCCGGAGGACGCGCCACAGCTCGCCGCGTGGCTGCTCGACGCCGGCCTGCCAGCGTCGTGGCGGATCCGGCGGCGTCGCGGCGTGGTGACCTGGAAAAGCGGCGAGGTCATCGGCCTGTTCCTTCGCCGAATCGGTGCCGGAGGGGCGCTCCTCGAGCTCGAGGCACGCCAGGTGTCGCGGACCCTTCGTGGCGAGCTCAACCGCATTCTCAACGCGGAATCGTCCAACCTTCAGCGCTCCGTCGCGGCCGCCGGACGGCAGCTGGCCGCGATCGACGAGCTGGAAACCGACGGTCGCCTCGCGGAGCAGCCCTACGACGTCAGGGTCGTTGCCGACGCCCGCCGGGAAACACCGGAGGCGAGCCTGTCCGAGCTGGCGGATCGGCTCGGGCTGCATCGGTCCGGCGTCCAGCGCGCCCTCGAGCGGATCGAGCGCGTCGCGCTGCACCGCGAGCCCAAGCGCGGGCGTCTGGCATGATTCAATGATGCGCACCGTGATCGTGGCCGGAAACTGGAAGATGCAGACCACGCCGGCGGACGCGGGAGAGCTCGCCCGCGCCATCGCTGCCCGGACGCGCGTCAGCGGGGTGGTCCGGGTGCTCTGCCCGCCGTTCGTGTGTCTCCAGGCGGTCCGTGTGGCCGTTGCCGGTCCGGAGTTCGCCGCGCCGGATGGCAACCCGGTCTGGACCGGAGCGCAGAACGTCTCGCACGAACTGGCGGGAGCCCACACGGGCGAGATTGCCGCCCCGATGCTCGCCGGCCTCGCCGACTGGGTCATCGTCGGACACTCGGAGCGGCGGCGCGACGCCGGCGAGACGGACGCCCAGATCGCGGCCAAGCTCCGGCACGCCTGGCGGGCGGGGCTTCGTCCGATCCTGTGCGTCGGCGAGGTGTTGACGGATCGCGATGCTGGTCGAGCCGAGGCAGTGGTCGAGGCGCAGGTCCGCGGGGCGCTCACCGACGCCGCCGTGCCGTCGATCGAGCCGTCACCGACCGATGACGGTCTGCCGTGGCTGACCGTCGCCTACGAGCCAGTCTGGGCCATCGGCACGGGGAGGAATGCGCGCGGCGCGGACGCCGCGGCCATGGCGGTGGCGATTCGTCGGACCCTCGACGCCGTGGGGATCTCCGGCGACGACGTCCCGATCCTCTACGGTGGTTCGGTGACCTCGGCCAACATCGACGAGTTCATGACCGAGCCGTCGCTGGACGGCGCGCTTGTGGGCGGGGCCTCGCTCAAGGTTGACGAGATGGCTGGCATCGTTGCCCGAGCTGGGCTTACGGCAGCGGCCCGCGCCGGCAGGTGAGTCAGACTGGCGTCCGCCCTCGACCGCTCGTCCTGGTCATCCTCGACGGCTTTGGCCTTGGCCGGGACGTGCACGCGGATGCCATTCGGGCCGCCCGGATGCCGGCCTGGCGCGCACTCCTCGAGCGCTGGCCGCACAGCGTGCTCCAGGCGTCCGAGGGCGCCGTTGGGCTTCCGCCGGGCCAGATGGGGAACTCCGAAGTCGGGCACCTCAACCTCGGCGCCGGCCGGCCCGTGCTCCAGGACCTGCCCCGGATCGATGCCGCCATCGCTGACGGCTCGTTCTTCGAGCGCCCGGCGCTCCTGGCCGCATGCGAGCGTGCCCGCCAGTCGGGAGGACGCCTATCCGTGGTCGGGCTCCTCGGGCCCGGCGGTGTCCACGCCAATGATCGCCACCTCGTCGCCCTCGCCACCCTGGCCGCGCGCGAGGGAGTTCCCGCCGTTCGGGTGCACGCACTGCTCGACGGGCGCGATACCGCGCCGCGTTCGGCGCTTGCGTTCGTGGCTGATCTCGAGGCTCATCTGCGCGCGGCGCATCCGGATGCCAGGATCGCCTCGGTCGGCGGCCGTTACTTCGCCATGGATCGCGATCAGCGCTGGGATCGGATCGAAAGCGGCTACGACGCGATCGTCCATGCGGCGGGGGATCGGGCGGGGAGCGCAACGGCGGCGATCGAGATGGCCTATGAGCGTGGTGAGTCGGACGAGTTCGTCCGACCTGCCGTGATCGCGGCCGTGGACGGCGGGCTCCATGACGGCGAGCCGATCGTTCATCTGAACTTCCGGGCCGACCGGGCTCGCCAGCTGGCGCACGCGCTCATTGATGCCGAGTTCCGGGGATTCGATCGGGCCGCACCCGACGGGTCGCGGCCACCGCGCGACCTGCTGGTCACGACAATGACCGAATACGAACGGGGCCTGCCCGTGGCCGTGGCGTTTCCACCGGCCGAGGCGCGGGCGCTGGCAGACGCCTGGTCGGACGCCGGATGGCGGCAGCTCCACGTCGCGGAGACGGAGAAGTACGCGCACGTCACGTACTTCCTCAACGGCGGGCGTGAGGCCGCCCATCCCGGGGAAGACCGGGTGCTCGTGCCGAGCGCTCGGGTGGCGACCTACGACCTCCAGCCGGAGATGAGCGCTCACGGGATCACGGACGAGCTGGTGGCCGCCATCGAGCGGGGGACCCACGACGTGATCGTGGCGAACTATGCGAATCCCGACATGGTCGGCCACACCGGGAACTGGCCCGCCACCATCGCGGCACTCGAGGTGATCGACGAATGCGTCGACAGGGTTGCGCAGGCCGTCGCCCGGATCGATGCGGACGATCCCGCGGGCCCGGGCGCCTTGCTGGCGATCACGGCCGACCACGGCAACGCCGATGAGCTCCGCGACGCGGAGGGACGTCCCATCACCGCGCACTCGCTGAACCCGGTCCCGCTGCTCCTGGCCGGGCGGGCCGTGGACGGACGGCAGCTCGCGGACGGGGTTCTGGCAGACGTCGCCCCAACCCTGCTCGAACTCACCGGACTTCAACCATGGCCCGAGATCACCGGCCGCTCATTGCTCCGGCCCTGACCGCGGCGTCCGCCGGCCCAACCAGCCCGGCCGGGGCGGGCTGCGAGGGGGTCGTGCGGCCACCCTGTGCTACCATCCGACGCCGTCACCCTGGAGGTCTAGCCCCGTGAATCCCGTCCTGGCCGCGGGCCAGCTCATCGTCTCGGTCGCCCTCATCCTGTCGGTCATCCTGCAGGCTCGAGGAGCAGGCCTGTCCGGAGCATTCGGGGGCGATTCGGCCGTCTATCGAAGCCGCCGCGGGGTCGAGCGGCGACTCTGGCAGTTCACGATCGTGCTGCTCGTGCTGTTCGTGCTGTTCTCCATGACGTCCTACCTGCTCGACAAGTCCGGGGCGTAGCCGGCCGCCCCTGCGGCGGTCCGCACGATTCAGCGCGATGCACCTTCGTGACCGGGCGGTCATCGGCATCCTCTCGCTGGTCCTCGTGGGTCTGACGGCTGCCGTCGTGGCCCCCAGCCTGGCGCCAAACGGGCCCGGCGCCACCCCGAACGCCAGCGCGTCGACGCTCCGTCCGTATGTCGAGGGCATGGTCGGCAGTGCCTCGACAGTCAGCCCGTTCGGCGCCCAGTCTCTCGCCGAGCGGGAGATCTCCGCGCTCCTCTTCAGGGGCCTCGTGCGGCTCGGCCCGGACGACCTCCTGATCGGTGACTTGGCCGATCGCTGGACCGTGGACGCCTCCGGCGCCGTGTGGACGTTCCATCTGAAGCCGGGTCTGGTCTGGCAGGACGGCGAGCCGATCACCTCGAATGACGTCCTGTTCACGGTTCGTGCCCTGAGTGATCCCTCCTATGCGGGGCCCGGCGCCGCGTCTTGGCGAGAGGTGACCGCGGCCGCGCCGGATCCGCTGACGGTCACCTTGACGCTGGCCACGCCGCTCGGCGGGTTCCTCCAGGCGGCGAGACAGGCGATCGCGCCGGAACACATCCTCGGCACCGTGGCGCCCGCCGATCTGCCGACTGATTCGTTTGGGCAGCGGCCCATTGGGTCCGGGGCATTCCGCCTCGTGTCGATGGACGAAACGCATGCCCTGCTCAGCCCGTCGATCGCGGACGACACCTATGCGGCGCCGATCGGCCCGACTGATTCATCGCCGCCACCGACCGACTCGCTGGCCACGCCGACGCCGAGTCCGCCGGGGGGTGCCCCGCTGCCATATCTGGACGGCATCGAGTTTCGGTTCTTCCCGGACCTTGATGCGCTGCAGGCGGCCTGGCGTCTCGGGCAACTCGATGGGGTCGCCGGGGTACCCGCCGACGTCGCCACCAGCCTGGCAGCCGACGGCAGTGCCCGGATCCTCCGCTACCCATCCACGACCCTGTTCGCGGTGATCCTCAACCTGCGCCCGACGCACCCCGAATTCCGGGACGCGAGCGTCCGCAGGGCGCTCCTCCAGGCGATCGATCGGGCAGACATCGTCCTGACCCTGCTGGGCGGCCTCGCGATGTCGGCCGACGGTCTCATTCCGAACTCGAGTTGGGCGTTCGATGTCGACGCGACGCGCGCCATCGAGCACGACCCGAAGGCGGCCGAAGCGGCCCTCGTGGCGGCCGGCTGGAAGCGCGACGAGGCCGGCGGCTGGGTTCCGAAAGGTGCGACCGAGCCCATCACGATCGAGATCATCAGCCCGCTGGCGGAGGCCAACCCGACGGCGTTCGCCATCGCCGACGCCGTGGCCGCGGACTGGCAGGCGATCGGTCTGTCGGTCGAACGCACGGGCCTGCCCGGTGCCGAGTTCGTCGGCGGGCGCCTGCAGGTCGGGGAGTTCGATGCCGCCGTCACGGGCACCACGATCGGTCTCGATCCGGACCTCTATCCGCTGCTCGCGTCGACCCAGGCGACCTTCAGCGGGGCGAACGTCAGCGGGCTCCAGGACCGGGCCCTCGACGAGCTTCTTGTCAAGGCTCGGGCACCAGGTTCGAACGACGCGCGCAAGACCGCCTACGTGGCTCTGCAATCGAAGCTCGCGGTCGGAACCTACGTGCTGCCGGTGGCCTTTGCCGACCTCGTCGCGGTGGTCCGAAATACCCTCTCCGGACCGTCTCCGCGATCGGTCGGAGGCCCCGGGGACCGATTCTGGGATGTGCTAACATGGCGCCTCGCCGAGGGCCCGTGAGCACGCCGAACAGGCCCGAAGGATCGACGCCGAGGTGGCGAAATTGGCAGACGCGCTAGCTTCAGGAGCTAGTGCCCGCAAGGGCATATGGGTTCAAGTCCCTTCCTCGGTACCACCTCCGCAGACCCCCTCGCAGATCCTCGAAACCCGGCGCAACACCTGAGCCCAGGTGGCGGAATTGGTATACGCGTACGTTTGAGGGGCGTATGAGGCAACTCATCCGGGTTCAAGTCCCGGCCTGGGCACCACTCCGCAACTCCCGACCGGTCCGCATTGGACCATGCCCGCGTCAGATTGTCCGTACGTCGGATCGCGCTCCCCGGCGGTCGGCTAGGCTGACACAAGGGCGGTTAGCTCAGTTGGTCAGAGCGCCTCGTTTACACCGAGGAAGTCACTGGTTCGAGTCCAGTACCGCCCACCACCCTCGGTGATGATTGCGGTCGGACGGCGTCGTCCTGCAGGGACCTCGGTGGGAGCCCTGCTAAACTGACCACAGGACGGGGTTGGCCGAGCGTTTCGCCCGGGACCCCCGACGAATGGAGAGTTTGATGGAACTGCTGATCGTCCTCGTGATCCTCGTCGTGATCGCGCTCTTCGTGATCGGGATCTACAACGGGCTCGTGGGGCGGCGCAACCGCGTCGATGAGGCGCTCGCCCAGATCGAAGTCCAGCTGAAGCGCCGGCACGACCTCATCCCGAACCTGGTCAACGCTGTGAAGGGCTACATGGGGTTCGAGCAGAGCGTCCTGACCAAGGTCACGGAAGCGCGCGCGAACGCCGTTGCCGCCGGGGCACAGGGTGTCGCCGCGCAGGCCCAGGCCGAGAACATGCTGACCTCGACGCTGCGCTCGCTGTTCTCGGTCGTCGAGAACTACCCTGACCTGAAGGCCAACCAGAATGTCCTCGAGCTGCAGGAGCAGCTGACGACCACCGAGAACCAGATCTCGTTCAGTCGCCAGCACTACAACGCCAGCGTGCTCGACTACAACACCTCGATCCAGACCTTCCCGGCGCTCGTCTTTGTCGGCATGTTCGGTTTCGGCAAGCGGGACTTCTTCGACGCCGAGCCCGAGGCCGCCAACGTCCCAGCCGTCGATCTGAGCCTCAGCTGAACAAGGCTTCGGACCGCGTGCCAAAAGCCGCGGAGATCACATGCCCGCGATGACCTTTCACGCTCAGCAGTCGGCGAACCGACGGAACTCCTTCCTGCTCGCCGTCTTCGTGACGCTGCTCCTGGCCGCGCTCGGATATGCCATCGGGTACGCCGTCTCGGCAAGTCCAGCGGGCGGCATCGGGGCGACCGGCATCGCCTTCGGTGCCGGAACGCTCATGTCGCTCGGCAGCTACTTCGCCGGCGACAAGCTTGTTCTGGCGGCGTCCGGGGCCAAGCGCGTCGACGAGGGCCAGGCGCCGCAGCTCATGAACGTCGTTCGTGAGCTGGCCATCGCGGCCAACATCCCAATGCCGGCGGTGTACCTCATTGACGACACCGCCCCGAACGCGTTTGCCACGGGGCGAGATCCAAAGCACGCCTCGATCGCCATCACGACCGGACTCCTTCAGAAACTCGACCGCGAGGAATTGCAGGGTGTGATCGGCCACGAGCTGTCGCACGTGCGCAACCTGGACATTCGATTCGCACTGCTCGTCGGCGTTCTCGTCGGGTCGGTCGCCCTGCTCTCACATTTCTTCCTGCGTTTCACCTGGTTCGGGGGCGGTCGTCGTTCCGGGAGCAATGAGCGAGGGAACGGGGGACTGCAGGCGATCATGTTCGTCATCGCCATCATCCTGGCGATCGTTGCCCCGATCGCGGCACGCCTTGTCCAGCTGGCGGTCAGTCGGCAGCGCGAATATCTGGCCGATGCATCGTCGGTCGAGATGACCCGAAACCCGGCCGGCCTCGAACGTGCCCTGGCCAAGATCGCAACCGACAAGGATGTCCTCGAGGTCGCCAATCCGGCGACCCAGCACCTCTATTTCACCAACCCGATCAAGAAGTTCGAGGAACGCTCGAACTCGATGTTCTCGACCCATCCGGCCATCGTCGATCGGATCAACCGGCTCCGCGAATTGAATGGCGAGTCGCAGCTCCGGCCGGCGGATCTGGCCGGCCTCGCGGGTCTGACCTGAGCGGCGCGCCGATGGACAGCGGGCGGGGACCAGGTGGAGGCCGTTGGTTTGCCGCTCCCGAAAGGCCCGTGCTATCCTCCGGCACGCCGTCGGGCCGATGGGTCCAGAAGGCCCACCGGGCCGAGATAGCTCAGTTGGTAGAGCACGCGACTGAAAATCGCGGTGTCGCCAGTTCGATTCTGGCTCTCGGCACCATCGCCGGTGCGCGCAGCATCCCCGAGCGGAAGTGGCTCAGTTGGTAGAGCATCACCTTGCCAAGGTGAGGGTCGCGGGTTCGAATCCCGTCTTCCGCTCCATTTCTTTGCCCGCGGGCGCGCGATGACTCGCCTGGACCGTCCGACCGGATGCCCCTTCGTCTAGTGGTAGGACAGCGGACTTTGAATCCGTTAGGCGAGGTTCGAATCCTCGAGGGGCAGCCACCTTCAGCACCGGAGCCGCAGCGTCTCCGCGCAGCCCCTCCCTGACCCGACCCCGCCCATCAGCGGTCCCTATGGCACAATCCGCGGGCTGCA
>JBKKBB010000219.1:0-6352 GCA_046714395.1 Candidatus Limnocylindrales bacterium
ATGGGTCAGCACCATGAGGCGCTGCTGTGCCCGGTGATCCAATGTGATTGCCTCCCTCGTTTCCATGCGATCGAGGGTGACAAAGTCGCTGTCCCCTTATCTCGGACAAAGTCGCTGTCCGTTCACATTCACGCTCAGATCGGCTTGACGCACGTTCGAGCGCACGTCTACGCTTGGCCGAGCCTCGCGCCGCGAGGCGGGCGCCACGCATGAGGAGAGATGGGTTTGCCGATCGCGGACAGCCGCGTCGCGCTCCCTGTCGGAGAACGGCAGTACCACATCGATCTCGGTCCAGGTGAACTGGCCGAGTACATCCTCCTCCCCGGCGACCCCGATCGGGTGGCCCGGACCGCGACCCTCCTCGACTCGATCGAGTTCGAGCGTCGAAACCGCGAGTTCGCGTCAGTCACCGGGATGTACAAGGGTCTCCCGGTTTCGATCGTGTCGACCGGCATCGGCGCCGACAACATAGAGATCGCGATCGCCGAGATCCTTGCCATCACGGACCGGCCCACGTTCATCCGCGTTGGCTCCAGCGGTGGGCTTCAGCCGGAGACCCTGTTCGGCGACCTGATCATCACCTCGGGAGCCGTTCGACTCGAGACGACAACGAGCTGGTTCGTCTCGGATGGCTACCCGGCGGTGGCACATCATGAAGCGGTCGGCGCGCTCATCGAGGCAGCCCACCGGCTCGGACATCGCTACCACGTGGGAATCACCGCGACGGCACCAGGGTTCTACGGTGCGCAGGGACGCCCAATCCCGCAGCTTCCCATCCGATACCCTGACCTCGCAGCGGACATGGCGCGCCAGCACGTCATGAACTTTGAGATGGAGGCGTCGGCCTTGTTGGTGCTCGCGGGGCTTTCTCGATGTCGAGCCGGCGTCGTGTGCGCGGTATTCGCTCAGCGGACCACCGGGGACTTCATCACCGGGGACGCAAAGTTGGCGGCGGAAAACGCCTGCGTGGAAACGGGGCTGGAAGCGCTCCGGGTCCTTGCCGACATGGACCGTCGAAAGGTCGAAGCCGGGGCGGATCGCTGGCGACCCTCACTCGGCGCCTAATCAAGATCGCGACTCCGGGCAGACGCCCGGGGCGCACGGAGCCAAGGAGGACTTGAGCGTGTCACAGGCGTATTGCGTCAAGGACAAGATGAAAGTCGAAGTCCAGAACCCAACAATGATCACGATGAAGAACGGCAAGGCGGCGCTGTCGGGCACGTGTCCCAAGTGCGGCACCAAGGTGTTCAAGATCGGCGGCTGACGCCCACGCGTTCCGAACCCTGAACTCCCCGTCGGGCGACCGGCGGGGGGTTCTGTCCTTCCGGGCGTCGACGGGCCCTCTGATAGCATTGCTGGGTACGAACTCGACATCATCCAGGGCGCGGCTGCCGCTCGGCACCCCCCTGTGGAGGGCTTACCCATGACCGTTCGCGTCGGGATCAACGGCTTCGGCCGGATCGGCCGTCAATCGCTGAAGGCGATCCTGGAACGCGCTCCGGGCGTCGAGGTCGTCGCCGTGAACGACCTCGTCGAGACGAGCATGAACGCCCTCCTGTTCAAGCACGATTCAACGTACGGGGCCTATCCAGGTACGGTCGACCACACGGACGATGCCCTGATCATCGACGGGCGCGAGATCAAGGTGCTCAAGGAGCGGGATCCCAGCGCTCTTCCATGGGGAGACCTCGGCGTCGACATCGTCCTCGAATCCACCGGCATTTTCACGGATGCGGACAAGGCCCGGGTGCACCTCAACGCGGGCGCCAGGAAGGTCGTGATCAGCGCGCCGGCCAAGGGCGAGGACATCTCGATCGTCCTCGGTGTCAACGACGACAAGTACGATCCGGCCAACCACCACATCATCAGCAACGCAAGCTGTACCACCAACTGTCTGGCCCCGGCGGCCAAGGTCGTCCACGATCTCGTGGGCATCGAGCTCGGGTTGATGAACACGATCCACTCGTACACCAACGACCAGCGGATTCTCGATGTCGCGCACAAGGACCCACGGCGGGCGCGGGCGGCCGGCCAGAACATCATCCCAACCACGACTGGAGCCGCCAAGGCGCTGGCCCTCGTGATCCCCGACCTCAAGGGCAAGTTCGACGGCTTCAGCCTGCGCGTTCCGACACCGACCGTGAGCGTCGTCGACTTCACGGCCACGGTCCGGCGGGAGACCTCGGTCGATGAGCTCAACGCCGCGTTCCGCACTGCAGCCGCTGGGCCGATGGCCGGGATCCTCGGCGTGTCCGACGAGCCGCTCGTGTCGTCTGACTTCCGGGGCGACGCACGGTCCTCCATCATCGATGCCGACAGCACGATGGTTCTCGGCGGCACGATGGTCAAGGTGATCGCCTGGTATGACAATGAGTGGGGCTACAGTTGCCGGTGCGCCGACCTGATCCAGATGATCGCGTCGCGCATGCCGTCTGCCGTTCCTGCCTGAGCGGATGCCAATCGCAGCCCAGGGCGCCCAGGCCCGACAGGCAGGTCACCGATGGACAAGCTGACGATCCGCGACGTCGATGTCGCCGGCAAACGCGTCTTCCTGCGGGTCGATTTCAATGTCCCGCTCGAGGACGGCAAGGTCACCGATGACTCCCGGATTCGAGCCGCCATCCCAACCATCCGACACCTGCTCAGCCAGGGCGCCATGCTCGTGCTGGCCAGCCACCTCGGCCGGCCGAACGGCAAGGTCCAGGACGGCCTCCGGCTGCGACCGGCCGCGGAGCGGCTGACCCAGCTCATCGGCAAGAACGTGTCCGTCACCGGCGACGCGCTCGGGGTCGGGACGGTGGATGCGATCAGGCGCCTCCGCCCCGGCGAACTGATCCTGCTCGAGAATCTCCGATTTCACGCCGAGGAGGAGAAGAACGATCCGGCGTTCGCTGCGCAGCTCGCCGCGTATGCGGATGTCTACGTCAACGATGCCTTCGGGACGGCGCACCGCGCGCACGCGTCGACGGTCGGCGTCCCGCAGCTCCTGCCGGCCTATGCCGGATTTCTGATGGAGCAGGAGCTCGCCCAGCTTTCGAACCTGCTTGAGGCACCCGCTCGTCCGTATGCGGCGATCGTCGGCGGGGCCAAGGTCTCAGGCAAGCTCAAGGTCCTCGACAACCTGCTGTCCAAGATTGACCTGCTGGTCCTTGGTGGCGGGATGGCCAACACCTTCCTGCTGGCCCAGGGCAAGTCGATCGGCAAGAGCCTGGCAGAGCACGACATGGTCGACGAGGCGGCTCGCGTCCTGGCCATCGCCGAGAAGCGCGGCGTGCGCGTGATCCTGCCGGTCGACGTGATCGTGGCCAAGGAGGTCACCCGCGGCACGGAGTACAAGACGCTGCAGGCCGACAAGATCCCGGCCTCGTGGCACATCGTCGACGTCGGCGCTGCAACGCAGGAACTCATGGAAGAAGCCCTGCACGATGCGAAGACCGTCTTCTGGAACGGGCCCCTCGGAGTCTTCGAGATCCCGTCCTTTGCGCATGGAACCAAGGCGATTGCCCGATTCCTGGCCGAGCGGTGTGACGATGGCGCGACGGTCGTGGTCGGGGGCGGGGACTCCGTGGCGGCGATCCAGCAGCAGGGGCTCGCTGCCCGGTTCACCCACATCTCCACCGGCGGCGGTGCCAGCCTCGAATTCCTCGAGGGTCGCGAACTGCCGGGCGTTTCCATCCTCCCGGACCGCGTGCCGGCGTGAGCGTCGACACGTCCATCGCGCTCATCGAAGCGCGCGAGATCCTCGACTCGCGGGGCAACCCGACGGTCGAGGTCGATGTCCTGCTGGGGGACGGAACGGTCGGCCGGGCGGCGGTCCCGTCGGGTGCCTCGACCGGTGCCCATGAGGCCGTCGAGCTGCGAGACGGGGACATGCGTCGCTATAGCGGCAAGGGCGTGCGTAAGGCCGTCGACCACGTAACCGAGGAGATTGCACCCGCACTGATCGGCCTCGATGCCGCGGACCAGGCTGGGGTGGACGCGGCCCTCATCGATCTGGACGGAACGTCGAACAAGGCACGGCTTGGGGCGAACGCCATTCTCGGCGTGTCGCTTGCCTGCGCCCACGCCAGTGCGGCCGCGCTGGACCTGCCCCTGTATCGCTACCTCGGCGGCGTCGGCGCCCGGACGCTGCCGGTGCCGATGTTCAACATCCTGAACGGCGGCAGGCACGCCCAGAACTCGACCGACTTCCAGGAATTCATGGTCATGCCGGTCGGCCCGGCGACGTTCCGCGAGTCCCTCCGAGCCGGCGCCGAAATCTTCGCCGCCCTGCGAACCCTGCTCCACGAGGGTGGCCACGCCACGGGCCAGGGCGATGAAGGCGGGTTCGCGCCCTCCCTGCCGTCCAACGAGGCAGCCCTCGAGATCGTGGTTCGGGCCATCGAGACGGCCGGCTATCGGCCGGGCGAGGACGTGGCCATCGCCCTCGATCCGGCGACGACGGAGCTCGTCGAGCCCGGCAGCGGGCAGGACGGCAGACCGACCCGCTATGTCCTCGAACGGGAGGGCAGGACGCTCGACTCCGGCGAGCTGATCGATCTGTGGGCGGACTGGTCCGCCCGCTACCCGATCGTGTCGATCGAGGACGGGCTGGCGGAAGATGACTGGGCCGGTTGGAGCGCGCTCACCGAGCGGCTCGGGTCGAGTGTGCAACTGGTCGGCGATGACCTGCTGGTGACCAACCCGGGACGGATCGGCCGGGCCATCACCGAGCGTGCGGCCAACGCGGTCCTGATCAAGCTGAATCAGATCGGCACGCTCACCGAGACCGTGCAGGCGATCGAGACGGCCCGCCGTGCGGGTTGGGCCGCGGTCGTATCGCATCGATCCGGTGAAACCGAGGACACGACCATCGCCGATCTCGTCGTCGCGATGGGGACCGGCCAGATCAAGACCGGCGCGCCGTCCCGATCTGAGCGGGTCGCCAAGTACAACCGATTGCTGCGCATCGAGGAAGAACTCGGCGACGGCGCGCTCTACCCCGGACGGTCCGCCCTCGGCACGGGGGCAAGCCCGGCGTGACTCGCCTCGTCGATCGCGGCGCGATCACGGCTGCCTATGTCGGCATCGGGATGGCGCTCACGATCGGCCTGAGCTTCCTGCTCGTGATTCCAATCGAGCCGATCTATTGGGCGCTCACGCTGCCGGCGGGCATGCTGATCGGCTACTACGCGGATGCCCGGTCCGGAACCGCCCGGGGCGCCTGGCGACGGATCGTGGCCAACGCAGCGTTCGCATCCCTGGTCATGGGGCTGTCGCTCGCCGCGCTGCTGCTCGGCGTCAAGGCGCTGTTCTTCGCCGCGGACGACGGGTATCGGGATCCTGGCCTCGGCGGTCGGATCACATGCCAGGCGGGTGGAGACTGCGTGTATCAGCGCTACCTGGAGGATCAGCCGGAGGCCCTGGCTGGGGCCGGTGTCACGGACGCCTCGAGCTTCTCCACCTACTACTGGGCCCAGCAGTGGTCGACCGCGACGTTGCTCATCATCCTGGCGACGGGCTTCGGTCTTGCCGGTGGCGTCGTCTACGGCGCAACCCGGCCACGGCCGGCGTAGGACTGCCGGACCGCCCCTCCGCACCCTGAATCGAAACGCCCCGGCGGCGGCCGAGGCGTCGAGGGTGCCGCTGGAGCGAGCCGATGGTCAGGCCTTCGCGGCCTTCTTCGCGGGCGCCTTGCTGGCGGCCTTCTTGGCGACCGTCTTCTTTGCCGATGCCTTCTCGGCCACGGGCTTGGACGACGCCGTCCCCGCGGCGGTCGATGCCTTGGCCTTCGGAGCTGTCTTGACGGCGGGCTTCGCGGCCTTGGTCCTGGCGGCCTTGGCAGGGGCAACCGCGCTGGCTGCCTTGGCGGCGGCCGCGCTCGCGGCCGCGGCCGCTTCCGCTCGGCTCGATTTACTGAGAGCCGCCCGGGCCTTGCCGGCAGCGGTCTGGGCGCCCTTGGCCTTGCCGGCCTTGCCGGCAGCGATGCGTGCCTTGGCAGCCTTGACCGCAGCGGCCTTCCCGACGGTCTTGGCGACGTGCGACGACGCCGCGACGGCGCCCCCGACGGCCGCATTGACCTTGCGCACGAGGCGTGACTTGCGGCGCGCGGCCGCGTTCGGGTGGATCGCGCCGACCTTGGCCGCGCGGTCCAGCGCGCTGATGGCCTCGATCAGGGCGGTCTGCGCATCAATGCCCTCGACGGGCGCAGTGGCGGCTATCAGGGCGTTCTTGACGAGCGTCTTTGCGACGGTCCGGCGAGGTCCGAGAATCGCATGGCGGCGCTCGGCGGATCGGACGCGCTTCAGGCCCGATGGCGTGCGTGCGCCTGTCCATGTCCGGGGAGTCTTGGCCAAGGTGCGGAACCTCTCGA
>JBKKBB010000220.1:0-4166 GCA_046714395.1 Candidatus Limnocylindrales bacterium
CTCCTGCCTGGGTCGGTGGCCGCCGGTGACGCGGCGCTCAGTGGCTGGCGCCGGCCTGTTCTGAGGGTGCCTCGGACCAGTCGATGATGGGGTTCTCCACGGTGCCGATGCCATCGATGGAACAACGAACCCGGTCTCCCGGTTCGAGAAACACCGGCGGGTTCCGGTAGACCCCGACACCGGCCGGGGTGCCCGTGGCGATGATGTCACCGGGTTCGAGGGTGATCTGCCGACTGATGAATTCGATCAGCTGCGGGACCGACCAGATCAGATTCGCAGTCGTCGAGTCCTGCATCAGGGCGGCTGTGCCGGCCGCGCCGGCCGCGCCGGCCGCGCCGGCTATGCGCCAGCTCCGAATCCGCGCGCCGGACGCAGGGTCGAAGGCGTGCGGCGTGGCCATCACCGGGCCGACCGGCAGAAACGTGTCGGAACCCTTGGCCCGGAGCCATTGGCCGTCACCACTCTCGCCGGTCCGGAGCGCCTGTGGAGTGCCCTGCCAATCACGGGCGCTGACATCATTCACCACGAGGTAGCCCGCGACGTGCCCGGGAGCATCCTCGGCGGTCACCCGCCTGGCCCGTCGCGCGATCACCACGCCGAGCTCAACCTCGAGGTCCAGCGCGTGGGTGCCCTCCGGACGGATGATCGGCTCCCCGTCACCGATCACGGTATTGGCGAACTTGGCGAACAGTAGCGGGCGCTCGCGGGGCGGGCGACCGCCCTCGGCCACATGGTCGGCATAGTTCAACCCGACACACACGATCTTGCCCGGGAACTCGATGGCCGGCAGCGGTTCGAGGTCGGGGCGCGGGACGCCCGCCGCGTGCCCGTCGCGTCCTTCAAGCGCCCGGCCCGCCTCCGCGAGCAGCGCCGGCAGGAGATCCTCGGCCAGCGCCAGGTCCAGACCACCGTCGACCGAGCGCAGGCGGATGACATGATCCCGATCGGTCAGAACCCCGACCGCCGGACCGTCTTCCGCGAGAAAGGCGAAGAGTCGCACCGCGGCTGGTCGGCGCTCAGCTGGCGCCGGGGGTCGGGCTCGCGGCAGGGGCCTCGGTCGATGTCGGGGCGGCCGTGGCCGTCGGAGCCGCCGTCGGGGCGGCCGTCGGGGCCGGTGTGCCGGTCGGGCCCGGGGTGGGCGTCGGTCGCGCACACAGCTGTTCGGGGCTCGTCCGGTCTCCCTGTTGCGCGAAGAACGCCGCGACCTGTTCCGTGTCCAGCGATTCGAGCGGCAGCACGAGGCCCCACAGCAATGCCGCGTACGGCCAGTTCATCTGGTCGAAGCGGGCCATGACTGGCCCGACCCCGCCCGCCGGCGTATTGCACACGGGACTGTTCGGGAACGTGGCGTTGAACTGCTGCAGCGCCGCTTGCCCGGTATCCGTGCAGGCGGTGTCGGAGTCCGTGCATCGATAGAGGAGCACGAGCCCGCTGTGCTCGAGGTTGTGGATCCAGCCCTGCGGTGTGGCTTGATCATCGGGGCCGTAGACACCGGGTCGGATGGGACCCTCGCCCTTTGCGTTGTAGTGATTGCCGGTCGCCGGCGGACAGAGCGCATACCTGACGAAGGCACTCAGCGACACGTGGTCTCGGCTGATATCAGTCTGGGCGTATCCGAGGCGCGGGGTGGCATCGGGCGCGGGCTCCGGCGTGGGCGCCGGCGTCCACTGGGACGTGCACGCATAGGCGGGCGATGTCGCGTTCAGAAATGCCAGCCCAGCCATGCCGGCGACGGCGACGACGGCCACGAGACCGAGGATTCGCGATCGATTCCGACTCACGAACGATGTCTTGGGGGCGGACCGGAGCGCGCGGCTGCCGGGGGGATTCGGTGGGGTGCGTCGGGCTCCGATGGTCACAAGGGCCTCATGGTGTTCGATTCAGGGGCAGACTCGCCGTGAAGCGATTGCGCGTGCAGAGGGTAGCGCGCCTGCCGTTCGCTCGCCCGGCGTGGGCTGGTCACTCCTCGCTGAGCCAGGCCGCAACGGCCGCACTGCGCAGTCCGCGAACGAGGAGCGCTCCGAGCGCGGCGAGGAAAACGGCGATCGGCAGGAGGCCTACCGCGAGCGCCCACAGGATCGGCGGCACCGTGAGCGAGGCGAGACCGAGCGCCAGCGTCCGGGCCGCGGCCTTGCGCTGCAGGACCAGCGTCGTCGTGAAGATCGTGTAGGCGAGCAGGACCATCACCACGATCCCGACAAGGCTGACCGGGGCCGAGATCGCCATGTCCACCACGAACCGGAGGGACAGTCCGATGCCGGCCAGGATCAGCAAGGCGTAGCCGAGGAAGAAGCGGATGGCCCAGGGCATGCCGCGCACGGTGTTCATACCAGGTGATTCTGCCCGATGGCTCAATTCGAGGCTCGCGCGGGGGCTGGCAGTCCCGAGGGCCGAACGAGCCGCGAAGCGTGACCCGGCCGGACCTATACTCCGGGCCTCGTGTCAAATCTCCCCTTCCCCCTTGAACCAGAAGCAGGCGCCCAACTGGCCGCGGCCCTCGACATCGAGGGGAAGATTCTCCGCGGCCTCGAAGCGCTGGGACCCGTCGCGGATCGCGACGTGCTGCTCGTTGACGCGGCCGCCTCGAGCCTGGCCGATGGCCTCACGGCGCTCGGAGCAAGGCTCGTCCACGGTGACCAACCCGCGCCATTCCGCTCTTCGCTGGCGGATCAGTCCGTGGACGCCGTGATCGGGCTCTGGTCGGCGTTTCGTGGCGTGGATCCGGACGACCTGGCGGAGGCCGATCGGGTCCTTCGGCCGGGGGGCCGGCTCCTGGTGGTCCACGATTACGGCCGGGACGACGTCTCGAGGCTCCAGCCGGATCGGCCGGAATTCGGAGCGTGGAGCCTGCGCACCGGCCCATTCCTCCGGGGCGGGTTTCGCGTTCGCGTGCTCCATTGTTTCTGGACCTTCGCGTCCCAGGAAGACACGGCGGCGTTTCTGGAGGCGGCCTTCGGAGCGGTCGGCGCCGAGGTGGCGGCCACGCTCAAGCGTCCGCGCCTGTCCTACAACGTGGCGATCTACCATCGGTCGCGGGGAGGCGATCCCGCGCCCGCGGCCTGAGCCGGATCCCGCCGGATCGAGGCTGCTACGCTCCCAATGATGACTGTGATGCCGCCGCACTCCGCCCGCTCGTCGGATGTCGGGTCGCGTCCCCGAAGGGGCTCGAGCAAGCGGACAGAGCGTCACGTCGGGCCGGTCGCCGTAACGCCCTTCCGGATCATTCTCGGCGTCGTGTTCGTGGGAGCTTTGGGGTACATCGCCTGGGCCATCGTGAACGTCGATGACTCGGCGCAGATCCCAATGGTCACCTCGGGAATGGCGGTGCTCGGGCTGGCGTTCACGGCCTTGTCGGCGGCGGGCGCCCTACGGATGTGGCAGGCCTCCCGGGCCAACGCCCAGGGCCAGGCCGTCCTGTTCGCCTTGCTCGGCGGGATCGCCGGCATGGCGGCGCTGGGTTGCTTCGCCGGCACCCTCGTTCTGTCCCTGGTCTGGGGCGCCTGAGACCCTCTGGTACACTCCGGCCGACTTCCGGCCCCCATCGTCTAGAGGCCTAGGACGCCACCCTTTCAAGGTGGAGATCAGGGGTTCGAATCCCCTTGGGGGCACTCCCGCTGTCTTTCGAAGAAGGGCCTCGCCGCGGGCGAATTATCGAAGCTTTCGATATGCGTTCGATCGTGCTTCGCGATCCTTGTGGCGAAGAATCGAGAGACGGCAGGGAGGGGGCTCACAGCATGAACGGCGGTGAAAAACCGATGAACCGGTCGAACTGACCGAACGGCCGGCTCGAAAGGAGCAGCGTCAGGAACGGATCCATCTGGAACCGGCGTCCGAGCAGGTGACGCATGGCGACTTCATTGATCATCGGAACCACGAAGATCACCTCTGAGCTGCCAAGCGCTTTGGCGCGGGCTTCGATGTGCAGCAGGATCGGCACCTGGTCGGAAGGGTCGAGCGCCACAATCGGTCCTGTCCTCACAATCGGTGCTGTCGTTACAATCGGTCCCGTCTTTGACTGACCGATGAACCCAAGGCCGACCGCCTTCCCATCGCGCCGGTACAGATATCCCTCCCGCTGCTCGAGCAGCCACGCGAACTCGTCCGGGCCTCGGTCAAACTCGAGCACCGCGCGCTCGAGCGCCGCCAGCGCCGGAATGTCATCGGTC
>JBKKBB010000221.1:0-4967 GCA_046714395.1 Candidatus Limnocylindrales bacterium
GGATGCCTCCGCCCTCCGCCACGACTTCACCGGATGCCTCGGCATAGGTGTGGAGTGCCTCGCGTTCGGCCTTGGACAGTCGGGTCGGCACGGTCACGTCGACGATCACGTGGAGATCGCCGCGCGCTCCCGCTCGGCGCAAGTGGGGAACGCCGCGTCCCCGCAGGCGGATCTCGGTCCCGGGCTGCGTCCCCGCCTTGACCTCGACATCCTCCTCGCCCTCGACCGTCGGGACGAGGATGCGGGTGCCGAGCGCGGCCTGGGCGATCCCGACCGAGGCTTCGTAGTAAAGCTCGGTGCCGTCGCGCTTGAGGGAGGGATGCGCCGCCACGTGGACGGCGACGTAGAGGCTTCCCGCCGGGCCACCCCGCGGACCGACCTCGCCCTCGTTGGACAGCCGGATCTGGTGGCCCTCATCGATCCCGGCCGGGATCGACACGTGGAGCACCCGCTTGTGCTCGGTCCGGCCGTCGCCGCGACAGGTGGAGCAGGGCGTCTCGACGATCTTTCCGTCGCCGCGGCAGCGCGGGCAGGCGGTCACGTTGACCATCTGTCCGAGCATCGTCTGGCGGATCGAACGGATCTCGCCTCGTCCATTGCACTGCGTGCAGGCGACCGCCTCAGTACCGTCCTTGGCTCCAGAACCCGAGCAGGTTTCGCAGCGTCCGAGGACCGGAAATTCGATCTCCTTGTCGACCCCAAGGACGGCCTCCGTGAACGAGATACGCAGGTCGTAGCGCAGGTCCGAGCCCGCCGCCGGCCGACCGCGCCGTGCCCCGGCCCCGCCCGCCGCGCCGCCGAAGAATGCGTCGAAGATGTCCGCAAATCCACCGAACCCCGCCGCGCTCGGGTCCCCCTCGACGCCGGCGCTCCCGAACACGTCGTAGCGCTGGCGGCGCTCGGGGTCGCCGAGGACCTGGTAGGCCTCGTTGATCGTCTTGAACCGCTCATGGGCCGCGGGATCGCTGTTGACGTCCGGATGCCATTGCTGGGCGAGTCTCCGGAACGCCTTCTTGATCTCGCCATCGGTGGCAGCGCGGTCGACGCCGAGCGCCTCGTAGTAGTCGGTGGTAGTTGCCATGCAGCCGGAAGTCTACGGGAGGTCGGCGCAGCGACGGAATCGCGGATCGTTCGGCACGCTGTTCAGCCGGGTAGTCCGTCGTTCAGGAACCGGTTACCCCGCGCCCAGGTCGCGCGCGCGGGCCAGCACGGACTGGAACATCGGGACGGTCAATCGCCCGGTGAACGTGTTCCGTTGGCTCGGATGGAACGACGCGACGAGGATCCGTGTCCCGATTGCGACCTCCGCGCCGTGCGCGAACCTTGGTCTCGGTGTGGGGATTGGTTCGCCCGCCGCCGCGAGCGCCCGCAAGGCCGCGTCCCAGCCGAACTGGCCAAGGGCAAGAATGACCCGCACCTTACTCAGCAGGGCCATCTCCCGCCCGAGAAATGGGGCGCAGGTGTCGCGCTCCTCGATCGTGGGCTTGTTGGCCGGCGGAGCACATCGGACGGCAGCCACGATGCGGACGCTGTACAGGGTCAAACCATCGTCGGCGCGCTGGCTTGACGGACGGTCGGCAAGCCCGATGGCGTGGAGCGCCGCCCACAGGAAGTCTCCCGATGCATCGCCGGTGAAGACCCGACCCGTCCGGTTGGCTCCATGGGCCGCCGGAGCGAGCCCGATGATCAGGAGACGGGCGGCAGGATCCCCAAATCCCGGCGCCGGCCGGCCCCAGTAGGTCTCGTCACGAAACCGGGCGACCTTGTCCCGGGCCACCTGCTCGCGCCACTCCACCAGCCGAGGGCAGCGGCGGCATTCGACGATGTCGTCGTGGAGCGACGCAAGGGCGGCATCCCGCGCGGCCTCGCCCGACGATCCGCCGGCTCTGCGGCTCGTCACTTCAGGAGAATTCGATCGAGGCGGCGCGCGGTCACCCACAGCCCGATGAACCCCATGACCAGCAGGTACGCGACGTGGAACAGCATCTCCGGTCCGAGAACACCCACCGTCAGCCCGCGGATGAGCGCGACGCCCTGGTACAGCGGCGTGACAGACACGATCCCGCGAATCGCCTCCGGATAGGTCTCGATGGGATAGAAGGTCGCGGAGAACAGGAACATCGGCAGGATGATGACGTTGATCAGGTCGAAGTCCTGAGGCGTGCGCATGAACGAGGTCGCGGCCATTCCCACCGTGCCGGCGGCGAACCCGAGCAGCAGCGCGGCCGGGACCGCGAGGATCGCGAGCGGTGTGGTCACGAGGCCGAGGACCGAGATGACCGCCATGAACCCGAGCGCGTACAGGCCACCTCGGATGAGCGCCCAGGCGATCTCGCCGATCGCGATGTCGCGTACCGACAGCGGCGTGGCCAGGATCGCCTGGAAGGTCCGGTTGAAGTTCAACTTGAAGAAGAAGTTGAACGTCGCCTCGGCCACCGCCCCGTTCATGGCGCCAGTGGCGAGGAGCGCGGGTGCGATGAACATGGCGTACGGGATCGGTTCGCCGCCCGGCCCGGTCACCGCGCCAACCAGGTGGCCCAACCCGAACCCGATGCCGACGAGATAGAACAGGGGCTCGAAGAACCCGGACATGATGATCGTCCAGGTCCGCCGGTAGACCAACAGATTGCGCTCGATCAGATGCCAGGCCCGTGGAACCGAAGATTGAGCGCGCGATACCGGGGCCGAAACCGCGCTCATGCGGCGAGCTTTCGACGGACATTGCGCACGAACAGGGAGCCGCCGGTGCCGATGAGGGCGAGGAGTACTCCGAGGTGAACGAGCGCCCGCAACGGATCGTCGAGGAGCGTGCCGAGCATCGCGCCGCGCGTCAGCTCGACGCCGTGCCAGAGTGGTGACAGCCATGCGATCGGCTGGATGGCCGGTGGCAGGCTGTCGATTGGAAAGAACGTGCCGCTGAACAGGAACAGCGGCGTGATGACCCAGCGGAAGATCGCGCTGAAGGCGTTCGGGTTCCGCCGTGTGGCCATGAATGCGCCCATGCCGCCGGCAAATGCGAGACCAGTCAGCACTGCGGCCGGAATCCCCAGCAGCGCGAGCGGCGACGTCACGGCGCCGAAGAGCCAGCTGACGAACGTGAACACCGTCGCCACGAGCACAAGGCGGAAGGCGATCCACATCAGCGTCCCGACCGCAACCGCGCGTGGCCCGATGGGCGTGGCGTACATCGCATGAAAGATCCGGCGCCAGACCAGCCCGATGATCACAGGGAAGGTCGATTCGAAGATCGCCACCTGCATCACGGAGCCGGCGAGCAGGCCGGGGGCGAGGAACTGGAGGTACGTGACGCCCTTGAACGCCTCGGGGCTCTGGGCGTTCACGTAGCTGCCGAGCCCCAGGCCCATCGCGAGCAGGAAGAGCGTCGGGTTCACGAACGACGTGAACACGGACCCGGGATACGCACGACGGTACTGATACAGGCGATGCTCGAAGACCCTGCCCGCGGCGGCAATCGCCGACGGCGGCTCGGGACGGACGACCCGGCCTTGTGCTGTGTCGGAGCCCGGATCGATGGCGGCGCTCATCGTGGTCGCGAGCTCAGTCGACCAGGGTCCGGCCGGTCAGCCGCAGGAATACGTCCTCGAGCGACGACCGTCGGACGAGGACCATCTCGGGCCGGAGGCCACGGTCGTGGACCGCGACCGCGACCGCTTCGCCGTCATCCGCGTACAGCATGAGGCGATCCGGGAGGTGCTCGATCCGGTCGGCGAGCCCGTCCAACCGGCCTCCCAGCGTCTCCTGGACGCCGAACGGAAAGCGCAGTTCGGCCACCTCGCGGGTGCTGTAGCGTTCAATGAGTGCCCGCGGCGATCCCTCGGCCACGATCTTCGCCTTGTCCATGACCACCAGGCGGTCGCACAGCTGCTCGGCCTCGTCCATGTAGTGCGTCGTCAGGACGAGCGTGACACCGCGTTGCTTGAGCCGGTACAGGCGATCCCAGAGCAGGTGCCGTGCCTGCGGATCGAGGCCTGTCGTCGGCTCATCGAGGAGCAGCACGTCCGGCTCGTTGATCAGCGCCCGGGCAATCGTGAGACGACGCTTCATGCCGCCGCTGAGGAGGTCGACCCGGCTGTCACGACGTTCTGTGAGCTGCGCAAAATCGAGGAGTTCGTCCGCCCGGCGCCCGCACTCGGCCCGGCTGAGGCCGAAATACCGGCCGTAGATGACGAGGTTCTCGCGAACCGTCAGCTCCTCATCGAGCGTGTCTGCCTGGGGCACGACGCCGAGTCGGCCGCGGATCTCCGGGCCCTGGCTCTGTGGATCCATCCCGAGAACGGTCAACGTGCCGCCGCTCGCCGGCGACGTACAGCCGATCATCCGCATCGTCGAGGTCTTGCCTGCGCCGTTGGGACCGAGGAACCCGAATGATTCGCCCGGGGCGACATCGAAATCGACGGCATCGACCGCGGTGAACGCGCCGAACTGCTTGGTCAGGCCGCGGGCATGGATGAGCGGGCGGTTGGGGCTGGTCATGGGCTCAGAATCGTAACTCACGGCGCCGTCTGCGGACTCGCGGCAACGATGTCCGGGTGCGCAGCACCGACGTCAGCGCGGTTCTGTGGCCCCGACCGTCCCGACATGAAGGGTGACGATCCCGCCCGACAGGTTCTTCCACCGGACATCGGTGAGCCCGGCGTCGCGCATGATTTCGGCGATCCGCTCCGGAGCCGGGTAGGCCTTGACGCTCCGGACGAGATAGCCGTAGGCGCCGCCCTGTCTGGCCAGGCACCCGATCGCGGGAACGATCCGGTCGAACCACCATCGTAGGATCCGGGCGAGCCGGCTCCGCGGGCGGGCGATTTCGAGGCACAGCACCCGACCACCGGGACGGACGGAGCGCACCATCTCGGCGAATCCCTGCCGGTAATCGGGCAGATTGCGCATTCCGAACGCAATGGTCGCCGCGTCGAAGGTTCCGTCGTCGGTCGGCAGGGCCAGCGCATCAC
>JBKKBB010000222.1:0-8408 GCA_046714395.1 Candidatus Limnocylindrales bacterium
GGGCGGTGGCGGCCTCGCCGGGCTCCCGGCCAACGATGGTTCGCTCGCCCTCCGCCGGCATCCCGACTGGATCAAGGCCCGGATGCCCTCGGGTGACAACTACCACGAGCTCAAGGGGCTGCTGCGGGGCCTCAACCTCAACACCGTCTGCGAAGAGGCTCATTGCCCCAACATCGGGGAGTGCTGGGACCAGCGGACCGCCACGATCATGATCCTCGGCGACACCTGCACCCGGGCGTGCGGGTTCTGCAACGTCAAGACCGGCAAGCCCACCTGGTTCGATGACGACGAGCCGCGGCGGGTCGCCGAGGCCCTGTCCGGCCTGGGCCTCGAGCACGTCGTTGTGACTTCGGTCGCGCGCGACGACCTCCCCGACGGCGGCGCCGGCGTCTTCGCAGCCACGATTCGCCAGCTCCGCGAGCGCATCCCCGGCATGGGGGTTGAGGTCCTCATCCCGGACTTCAACGGCGAGAAGGCTCCGCTCCGGACGGTGATGGAAGCGGGTCCCGACATCCTCAACCACAACCTGGAGACGGTGAAGCGCCTTCAGAAGCCTGTCCGCAAGCGGGCCCGCTGGGATCGGACGCTCAGCGTCCTCGAGCGCGCGAAGGTCTACGCGGCCGAGTTCGGCCACGAGGTTCACACGAAGAGCTCGCTGATGGTCGGCCTCGGCGAGACAGCCGGGGAGATGACCGAGGCGTTCGTCGCCCTCCGCGAGGTCGACACCGACATCCTCACGATCGGGCAGTACCTGCGGCCGTCCCTGAAGCACCTGCCCCTCGAGCGCTACTACCACCCCGACGAGTTCGCGGAGATGAAGGTCGAGGCCCTCGGCCTCGGCTTCAAGCACGTCGAATCCGGCCCGCTCGTCCGCTCCAGCTACCACGCCCGCGACCAGGTTCCCGGCGCCGAGCTGAAAGCGCTCCGGCGCCGAGCCACGCTCGACGCCGGAGGCCGCGTGGTCCCGCTCGCCGGATAGCGAGGCCCGAACGCAGCTACGTCCCGAGGACCAGGCGCAGGTCGTCGGCGTACCCGTCATCGTAGGTGCCGACCTCGGGGTCTCTCGTCATCTCAAGGATGACGACGATCCAGCGAGTGCCTGCTGGGACGGTCCCGCCGGTGCCTCGTTGGAGGAGCCCCGTCTGGCCCAGCCGATCTTCCACCGTCACCGGCCCAATCTTCGCCGTGCCGAGCAGGCCGCCACTCGATCGGAACTCGATCGCGACTTCTGCGAAGTCGCCCTGGTCGGTCCAGCCGCCGAGGTACCCGGAGAGGGTGAACGGCACGAGCCCCGTGTCGATCAGGCGAGCCCCGGCCGCCACGTCGATCGTCTGCTCGGCGCTCGAGAACGCCGTATCGGGTCCCCCGGCGAACAGCGCGGTCCCGCGGGTCGCTGAGCCCGGGTCCGTCATCGAGGGCAGATCCTGACCGCCATAGCGAGCGACCGTGAATGGCCCGCTCGTCGTCCAACCGGGCACGTCGACGACGTCGTAGCCAGTAGGCGATGAGTCGCCGAATTCAGCACCTGCGTTCCGGATGAGGTTCGAGCCAATGAGGCTGGCCAACCCCAGGCTCAGGTTGTCGGCGTAGCCATCGTTGTAGAAGAAGGTCTCGTCCTTCGTCATCGTCAGATTGACGAGGATCCGTCGGGTGCCCGCCGGCACCGCGCCGGATGCATACCGGGGCAGGAGGCCAGTAAGCCCCCCTCGATGGGCGGCAAGGACCGGACCGATCTGCGCTGCCCCGACTTCCCGGCCGTTCGCTCGTTGGAAGCTGATAACAAGCGCGGCGTTGTCGTCCTGACTCGCGAACCCCCCGAACCAGCCCGCCAGCTCGTAGGCGACCAGGTTGCTGTCGATAAGCTTAGCGGCCGCCGTAACCCCGATCACCTGCGAGGCGCTTGATCTCGCGTTTGCGGGGCCACCCACGAAGAGGTTGACCCCCCGGCCGACAGGCCCCGGTCCCGTGGCGGTCGGGAACGAGTCCGGGACGTTCGGGAGGGTCTCGTACTCCACGACCGTGAAGTTGCCGCTCGTCGTCCAGCCCGGAACGGTCACGACACCGCCGACCGAAGACGGCGATCCAATCCCTGCTTCGGCATCGCCATTCACGATGAGGTTCGGTCCGAAAAGGGCGGCCGGCGGAGTAACGCCGCGGGCAAGGGTGGGCAGAGCGGCCGCCGTGACCAGCCAAGCTACCGCCGCAATTGCGGCCGTTCGGGCTGGAAAAAAGCTAACGCCAGGATTCGTAGACATGGGGAATCTCCCTGTACGTGTCTATGGCCCCGATCACGCCGGGTCCACGATGAAGTAGCTGAAGGAGGTCTCGACGCCGGCAGTGCCCGTCAGGAATGCGGTCAACCCGACGCCGGCATTCCGGGCGACGTAGGCGACCCGGTTTGGCGACCCACCACAGCGTTGGCGTTCGGCCCCTCGGCCCTGCCGTAGACGCCGCGGGTGACGCCGCCTCCGGTCTGGCTGGTCCATCCGAAGATCCCGGTCGCGCCGCCGACCGGCGTTCGTCGTCTTGAGCGTGAAGCACGCCGGCGGCAAGGGCCGCGGCACCCCCGAGGGCCGCGGACAGGACGGCCCGGCGCGGTGTCGGCCTCGCTGGGTCGGCGACGTGCGCTTCGGCAGGAATCGCTGGCTCGCCGGAGTCGGCCGGCGCAGTCGTCCTGGTGGTCATGACGGGCTCCTTTCACTACCTCGTCCCGACGATGTGAATGTGACGCATCTCTCGGCCGACCGTTACAAGAGCCACTCGGCCTGCCGCCGCGCCACGCGCCTTGTTGGAGACCTCTCGGTATCCTCCGCGCACATGGCGCATCAACGCTCTCACGGACTTCCGACCCTCGCCACCGGCGACCGGCTCCAGACCATGGCTCGATGAGCCCGAAGCCAGCCAGCGTCGAGTTCGATCCCGTCCGGATCGGGCGTCGGCGTCGGCGGATCGATCCCACCGTCCTCGGCCTTCTCGTCGTGACCGCGGCGCTCGCCGTGGCTGTCGTGAAGCCGTGGGGCAGTGCCGACACCGCGCCCAGGACCGGCCCCGTTCCCACCGGCGGTACCGCGCCGACCAGCGCCCCGACGCCTGCGCAGCCCGATCGGAGCCCGGCCTCGGCAATCCTTGAGCCTCCCAGCTGGGCGGACGTGGCGGCGGTCATGACGCACCGTGAGGCGTGGGGGATCAGGGCGATCATCCTGAGCCGGATGGCGATCCCGTCATCGGGCGTCTCACCCTCGTATGTCGAGCAGTGGGCCGCCGTCGACCGTGAGGAGGCGAAACCCGCGCTCGTGGACCCCCGCCAAACCGAGGTCATGGCCCTCGGCGTCACGTTCCCGGCGACCGAGACGCCGCACGGCGTCAGAATCTGGCTGGACCATGGTGGCAACGACTTCGAGTGGATCGACGCGCGGCCGGTCAATGACGTGCCTGCTCGCGGCGCGTACCTCTTCGTCCGGCCGAGCCCCGCAGGAACCCCCCCGCAGGCCTGGGGGCCCGGCCGCTACCGGGTGGACGTGCTCGTGGGTCCGGGAATCCGACGAATCACCGTCCACGTCCTGGATCGAACCGGCGCGCTTCCGGCACCGGAGCCTTGGCCAGAAGCCGTGCCCGAGGGCCCGGATGTGCCGGGATCCGGACCGGCGGGTCTTCCTGTCGGGCTCTTCGCCTGGGTGAGCGGAACTGCCGTCCCTCTCGCGGCAGGGGCAGGCCCGCAGCTCGACGAGCTCGGAGCGTGGCTGGATCTCGATCGCGGATCGGCGGACACCGGCGCACCGGCCAGGTCGTTCGTGGCGCGGGCGCATCAGCCTCGGGCGGAGTGGCTCGGGGTGGTGCTGCCGCCCGGTGCCACCGTCCGTTCGGCGGTACTGCAGCGCCTCGCCCCGTTCGCGGATTCGGTCGAGGATGGCGGCACCATGACGACAACTTCTGGGAACCAGCTTTCGTTCGTTGCCTTCGCCCGGCCGGGCGGATCGGCCTGGCGTCCCGGGGTGTACGCGCTGCGGGTCGAGTACGACCATGACGAGGGACCGCACGACCTGACCTGGCATGTGGAGCTTCGACCGGGTCCGGTCCGGGCCGAACCACTGCTCCTGTCCGCGACCCGCGCCTGGGTGAGGTTCGCCGGCTCGAGCGGGATCCTGTTCGGCACGACGGCATCCGTGGACGGGGAGAGCGGGTCATCGGCGATCCGCCTGCTGGACATCGTTCCCCAGGCCACCCGACGCTACGAGGGCATGAGCGGGTCGCGCCTCTTCGGTTGCGGCGAGACGCTCATTCAGGGCGGCCCCACGATCATCGGGTTCGTGGGGCCCGAGACGGCGGACCTCGCTCCGGTGACCTCGGTGATCCTGTTCCCGTTTGCCGAGAACGGGCCGCTCCCGGTGCTGACGGCGGCCGGTGCGGTCCCCGGCCTTGCCCTCACAGTGCCGCTGCACACCTCCGAGTTCGGCGGCCCGGCGTCCTACGGGTTCCGGGCCGGGTCTGCGCCCGATGCCACCGGGTACACCATCTGCATCGGGATGCCGCCCGGCCGATGAGCGGCGTGGACTATCCTTTCCGTGATGGCCCGCCAACTTTCGCGTTCAATCCAGCTCGCCGAGCTCCACTGCCATCTCGGCGCGGCGGTGACGCCCTCGATCATGTGGGGCATCGCCCATTCCCAGGGGATCAAGCTTCCGACCAAGGACTACTGGGAGTTCCGGCAGCTGATCACGGTCAACCCGCGGGCCGCCAAGTCGTTCGAGACCTACCTCCAGCTCTTCCATTGGACGGAGCTCATCCAGAGCTCCCCGCTGGCCGTCGAGCGGAGCGTCTACGAGGTAGTCGGCGGGGCGTACCGCAAGAACAACGTGACGACGATGGAACTCCGGTTCAACCCCATGAAGCGAAATCGCGGGGGCGAACAGGACCTCGACCACATCATCGCCGCCGCCGTTCGAGGGATGGACCGCGCCCGGCTCGAATACCCGATCAGGCCCGGCCTGATCTTCTGCCTCGACCGAGCCTTCCCGTACCAGCTCAACGAGATCATTGCGGAGAAGGCCATCCTGTGGCGTGATCGTGGCGTGGTCGGCCTCGACATCGCCGGGCCGGAGTCACCGACCTTTCGCGTTGCGGACTATCGGAAGTTGATGCGCCGCGCCCGCCAGTACGGGCTCGGGATTACGATCCACACCGGCGAGGCCGGCCCGATCGACGAAGTGGCGCGGGTCGTCGAGCTCCTGGAGCCGGATCGGATCGGTCACGGCGTGAAGGCCGCCTACGATCCCCGGGCGATGGCGATGATCAGTGAACGCGGCATCGTGCTCGAGATCTGCCCGACCTCGAACCTCAACACCAGGGTCGTTTCCAGCTGGGATGAATTCCGCTGGATCTTCGACACGTTCCGGCGCAACAACGTTCGGTTCACCATCTCGACCGACGGCCCGGAGATGCTCAAGACCTACATCCGTGACGAGCTCGCCACCCTCGGAAGGCTCGGGATCCTGTCGGTCGAGGAGCAGGAGCTCGCCGCTGCAACGGCGATGGCGGCCTCATTCGTCCCGAATGTGTCGGACGTTCCACTGCCCGGCCGCCAACCGGCCACCCGCGTGGCTGTCGAACGCGAGGAAGCCTGACCGGCCGCAGGGCCGGCGCTGATGCCCGGGGCTTTCCCACCGCCAACGATCCGGGATCGTGGTAACGCTCGGTCCGGGCCGATTCCCCGCCACCTACGATCCGGGGTCGTGGTAAGCGCCGGAACGGGCCTTCGAGGCACCCAGGAGCCCGGTTGATTCCGCCGGATCGTGCGTGGCTACCCGCGCGTGATGGTCATCCGCATGCGCGCGGACGACGGAAACGCACCTTGTACGACCCCGGGTCGTATCTGGGCCTGGGCGGCGCGCGTGCGGGGCTGGCGAAGCGGCGCGCGTGCGGGTCCGGGCGAAGCGACGCGCGTGCAGCTTTGACGATCCGGGGACCGGGGCGCGGCTCGCCCTGACGCTTCAGTCGCCGGCGCGAGGCTCCACGCGATAGGTACACGATCGATCGCCACCGGCGATGTGCGACTCGCGCACGACATCGGCGCCGAGGACCTCCTTGAAGAGTGCCAGCTCGGCATCGCAGCACGACCGGACGTCGGACGAGACGTGGAAGATGGCGCAGTTGTGTTCCCGTAGACGAACGGTCCCGTCCGGAGACACGAGCGCCTCGGCAATGTAGCCGCCCGCATCCTGGATCACGGCCAACTCCCGAACGCGATCGGCGAGTGACGCATCCGGCGCCAGCCGCTCCGCCATCTGGTGTTTCACTCGCGCGCCGAGTTGGCGCCGGCGTGCGGAAAGGACCTCATCGAGCAGGTCATCACCGCCGACCGTCGTGATCGCCTGGATCAGGCCGAGCGCGAATCCGTCGTAGTCCATCGGGAAGAGATCCTGGGCTTCCGCCGTCACGTCGTAGCGGTGTCTCGGGCGACCCACACCGTGGCGTTCGATGTCGTGGGTGACCAGGCCGCCCTGTTCGAGCGCATGCAGCTGCTGGAGGACCCCGGTGCGGCTTGCACCGAGGTGGGTGGCCAGGCTGTCTGGCGACATCGGACCATGCTGGCGCAGGTTCACCAGGATCGCGCGCCGCAGCGACGAAGCCGACGGCAGGGTTGCACCCGCGCCGTTCGCGGGTCCATGGCCGAACGCGGAGACGGCCACCGTCCCGGTGGGCTCGGGGTCGGCGGGAAACGTGCGCTCCGACATGGCCAGAGGCTAGCCGATCCCGCATTTCTGCGTCTCAGGCGGGGCACCCCCGATGCTAACCTCGGCCCATGGATCTTGACCTGTCTCCGGAACACGAACTCCTGCGTTCGACCATTCGCGACTTCATGGTCCGCGAGGTCGCTCCGGTCGTCGACGAGCATGAACGCGAACGGCGCTTCCCCCAGGAGGTCGTCCGCCGGCTGGGCGAGATGGGCTGGCTCGGCATCCCGATTCCCGAGGCCGAGGGTGGCGCCGGCCTGGACACGCTGGCCTATGCCATCGCGATCGAGGAGATCAGCCGGGTCTGGGGTTCCCTCGGGCTCATCGTCGCCGCGCACACGTCGCTCGGTTGTGGGCCGCTTCACCTCGCCGGTACGCACCAGCAGCAGCAGCAGTTCCTGGTCCCGATGGCTGCCGGCCGGGTGCTCGGCGCCTATGGCCTGACCGAGGCGGGCGCCGGCTCGGACGCGGGAGGAACGCGGACGACGGCGCGTCACGAGGATGGTCCCGACGGCGGCACCTGGATCATTGACGGCGGCAAGCGCTTCATCACCAACGCCGGTCAGGCAGGCACGTACATCGTCACGGCCAGGACGGGGTCGAAGGACGACGGCTCGGCGGTCATATCGGCCTTCATCGTCCCGGCGGATACGCCCGGATTCCGCGTCGGTCGGCTCGAAGACAAGCTCGGGCTGCATGCATCGGCAACCGGCGAGCTGATCTTCGATGGTTGTCGCATCCCGGCCGCGAACCTGCTCGGTGCCGAGGGCGACGGGTTCCGAACCTTCCTCAAGATCCTGGACGGCGGGCGGATCAGCATCGCCGCGATGGCCGTGGGCCTCGCCCAGGCGGCCCTTGACGCCGCCGTCCCGTACGCCCAGACGAGGGAGCAGTTCGGCCGCCCGATCGGCTCGTTCCAAGGCGTGGCGTTCATGATCGCGGACATGGCCACCGAGATCGAGGCGGCCAGATCTCTCGTCTGGAAGGCCGCCTGGCTGAAGGATCAGGGCCGTGACTTCGCGTTGGTCGCGGCCCAGGCGAAACTCTTCGCGTCGGAGGTTTCGAGCCGGGCAACGAACGCGGCGATCCAGGTTCACGGTGGCTACGGCTACGTCACCGACTACCCGGTCGAGCGCTACCTGCGCGACGCCAAGCTGACCGAGATCGGGGAGGGGACCAGCCAGGTCCAGCGCCTCGTGATCGCGCGGCGGATCCTGGGGCTCCGGATCGTGTAGCCGGCCGGTTTTCCTGGCCGATGACCGTACCCGGAGCACCATGCGGGTAGCACCCCCGGTATCGGCGTCCAGACCGCTTCGCCCGCTCGCCACGACCGTCTCCACCCTCGTTGGCCGAACGTGGCGGACGTCATCCGGCAGCCACTTCAGCCTGCGGCGCGTGGCGCGATCCGGCTCCGACCCGGATAGCGCTCTCCGGTGGACCATTGGCCAGTGCGTAGCCTGAGGCGTGTCCTCGCCGCCGTGCGAGGGTGTGGTCTCGAGGGCGGGTGGCTCGATTGGCCAGGGCCTCGTACTGCGATGGCATTCGTTTCCAAGTGCCCCCGCCCCCGGAGATCAGCGGACCAGGCGTGGCCTCATAGGAGCGTGGCTTTCACCTCGACGCACTGCTGCCCGCCTGGTCCGCGGCCATCGTATCGGCACGACAGGAGGACGCGGGATG